>JAILNC010000048.1 GCA_024691985.1 Oscillospiraceae bacterium
ACGCAAAGGTCGTCACCGTGATCCGTGTAATGTACGGCGGCCGGGATATGGAAGCGGAGCTCGCAAGGCATACGACCGAATAAAAACCGAACAACAGAACGCAGCGAAAAGCAGTCCGAAGGGGCTGCTTTTTTGCTGCCCGAATGAAGGAGGATACTCATGTCTCAATACAAATTAGTGGTATGCGAAAAACCGTCCGTCGCCCAGGCCGTCGCCGCCGTACTCGGCGCAAAGCAGCGTGGGGACGGTTGTCTCTCCGGCAACGGATACATCGTATCCTGGTGCTTCGGCCATTTGGCGGAGATCTCCAGCGCCGAGGCATACGACGGCAAATATGCCAAGTGGCGGCGCGGCGATCTGCCCATTCTGCCGGACCCCTGGCAGTTCCAGCTCACCAAGGGGAAGGAAGCCCAATATGACATTCTGCGGGAGCTCCTGCACCGCACGGACGTTTCCGAGGTCATCAACGCCTGTGACGCGGGGCGCGAGGGCGAGCTGATCTTCCGCACAGTCTATTACCTGGCGGGCTGCACAAAGACCATGAAACGGCTGTGGATCTCCAGTATGGAGGATGCGGCGATCCGCGACGGCTTCAAGAACCTGCGCCCCGGAAGCGACTATGACGGTCTGTATCAGGCGGCGCTCTGCCGCGCCAAAGCGGACTGGCTGGTGGGCATCAACGCTACGCGACTGTTTTCCGTGCTGTATCACCGGACGTTGAACGTGGGCCGCGTCATGTCGCCCACACTGGCCCTCATCGTCCAGCGCGAGGCGGAGATCGGCGCTTTCACCCCGGAGCCGTTCTATACGGTGAACATGGAGACCCCTGAGCTGAGCGCCGTATCCGAGAAGGAGAAGGACAAGGAAAAGGCCGCCGAAATCGCCGCTGCCTGCAAGGGGCAGACAGCGGTTGTTAAGTCGGTGGAGCGCAAAGAAAAGACCGAAAGCGCGCCTGCCCTGTACGACCTGACCACCCTTCAGCGGGAGGCGAACCGCGTCCTGGGCTTTACCGCCCAGCAGACGCTGGACTACCTGCAATCCCTGTATGAGAAGAAGCTCGTCACCTATCCCCGTACAGACGCCCGGTTCCTCACCGATGATATGGAGGCCGCCGTGCCGGGACTGGTCAGCGTCGCCGCCGCCATCTGCGGTATGGAAGCGCCGGAGGCCGTCAACGCGGCGCAGGTGTGCAACAGCAAAAAGGTCAGCGATCATCACGCCATCCTCCCCACGGCAAGCGCCGCAAAAGCGGATATTGCCGTCCTGCCGCTGGGAGAGCGGGAGATCATGAAGCTGGCGGCCCGTCAGCTTCTGTGCGCCGTCAGCGCGCCGCACCGATACGCAGAGACTGTCGCGATCATCGAGTGCGGCGGCTGTCTGTTTACCGCCAAAGGAAAGACGGTCATCGTCCCTGGCTGGAAAGCCTACGCGCAGCAGGAGCAAACGGAAAAGCCGCTGCCGGCGCTGTCCGAAGGGCTGACGGTGGAAGTGACGGGCTTCTCCGTCAAGGAGGGCAAGACAAGCCCGCCCAAGCACTATACAGAGGACACGCTTTTGAGCAGCATGGAGACGGCGGGCAAGGAGGATATGCCGGAGGACGCGGAGCGCAAGGGCCTCGGTACGCCGGCGACCCGCGCCGCCACCCTCGAAAAGCTGATCTCTGCCGGCTTCGTGGAGCGCAAAAAGGCCAGGAAAGCGGTGCATCTCATGCCGTCCCAGGTGGGGGTATCCCTGATTACCGTTCTCCCGGAGCAGCTTCAATCCCCCTTGCTTACGGCGGAGTGGGAGCATCGTCTCAAGGAGGTGGAACGCGGCGAGCTTTCGCCCGGAGAGTTCATGGACGGCATCTCCGAAGGCGTGCAGGAGCTTGTCAAGTCGTATGAAATCATCCCCGGCGCGGAGGTGTTGTTCCCCTCCGGCCGCGAGGTCGTCGGCAAATGCCCCCGCTGCGGCGGCAGCGTGACCGAGAGCAGGCGCGGCTTCTTCTGCGAAAACAACACATGCCGTTTCGGATTGTGGAAGGACAATAAGTTCCTGGCCGCCAAGAAGGTCACGCTGACAAAGGACCTTGCCGCCGCGCTCTTAAAGGATCGCCGCGTGAAGATGACCGGCCTTTATTCCGAGAAAACAGGTTCGACCTACGACGCTACCGTATTGCTTCGGGACACCGGCGAGAGTGTCCGCTATGAGCTGCAATTCGACCATGCCTGACCTGCCGCGTATGACTGAGGCGCAGTTTCGCCGCGCCAAGAAGCTCATACGCAAGCTCTGCGCCAACTGCGACAACGGCAACTGTCTGCTGCTGGACGACGGCGAAGCCTGCGTTTGCCCGCAGCTGATCTCCTATTCGCTGCTGTGCAAGTATTTTCGCGCTGCCGTCCTCCCGGCTGATCGGGAGCTGTACGCGGAGATCATGGACGCGGACGCCCGGAAGCGCTGCGCCGAGTGCGGCCGGCCCTTTGCCGCCGAAAGCAAAAACGCCCGCTACTGTAAAACCTGCGCCGCCAACCGCACCCGCCGCAAGAAGCGGGAGTGGGCGGCCAAAAACAGGGGCAGACCGTAGAAAAAGCTGCGTCAGAAAAGCCTTGTGTCATGCGGCTTTCCGCGCCCGAAACCGGGACGGTGAAGGTGTTTGTACCTGAATGGCTTAAAACGCGGTTACTTTTTCTACACAACGCCCCTGCCCAGGATATCATTTTCCTGAGCAGGGGCACATTTTTATTTGGAAAGGAGCATCGAAATGGCAAAAAAACAAAGCTACGCCGAGCAGAACAAAGCCCGGCTCAAAGAGATCACCGACAGCATTGAGACCGGCATCCGGGAGCTGTTCCAGTCGGATAAGTACAGGCAGTACCTCTCCACCATGAGCCGGTTCCACCGATACAGCGTCAACAACGTCATG
>JAILNC010000062.1 GCA_024691985.1 Oscillospiraceae bacterium
CCATCTTCCAGGATTACGCCATGGGCACCATCGACACCCAGGGCTTCATCGACGACATGGTCGCCACCATCCCCAACGCTGTCAAGTAATCCGCGTCAATCCAGGCTTTTTCAAGCAGAGGCGGCGATTCGTCGCCGCCTCTGTCCCTTTGGGAGAATTGCTACTGAAAAGGGAGCGTTCTGAGATATGAATGAAAACAACGCGAGTAAAAAAACCCTCTCGCTGGCGCTTCTGATCCTGGGCGCTGTCCTGTTGGTCGCGGCTCTTTGGATGGACATCTCCAAGACCTATCTGGTGATCAACATGGGCTCGGCCAAGCTCGCGCTGCGCGGTCTGTTCCTGGTGCTCGGCGCCCTGCTGTGCCTTGCCGGACTGTACTACATTCCGACGGTCCTGCACCATCGCGCCATCATCAATTTCCTGTTCCTGTTCCCCCTGCTCTTCACCTTCGCCGTCACCGTCATCATCCCCATGTTTGTCGGTATCTTCTATTCCTTCACGGACTGGAACGGCGTCTCCTATACGAGAATGGTGGGCTTTGAAAACTACGGCGCCATGTTCAAGGATCCGGCCTTCATCTGGTCCCTGCTGCTGACCGTGCTGTTCGTGATCGTCAACATGGTGCTGGTCAATCTGGTGGCCTTCCTGCTGGCCCTGCTTTGCACCACCAAACTCAAAGGCGTGGGCTTTTTCCGCGCCGCCTACTTCCTGCCGAACCTGATCGGCGGCATCGTTCTGGGCTACATCTGGCAGTTCATTTTCTCCAATGTGCTCACCACGATCCTCAACTCCCCGCACTCTGCTCTGGCCAGCACGAAAACCGCCTTCATGGCTATTATCGTCGTGTACGTCTGGCAGTACGCGGGCTATATCATGCTGATCTACATCAACGGCCTGGCCACGGTCCCCAAGGACGTGCTGGAGGCCGCGCAGATCGACGGGGCCGACGCCATGAAGACCCTCTTCCAGATCAAGATCCCCATGATCGCCGCCACCTTCACCATCTGCACCTTCCTGACCCTGACCTCCGCCTTCAAGCAGTTCGACGTCAACCTGGCCTTGACCAACGGCGTCGGCACGGTGCGCGGCTTCATGGGCCAGCGCCTGTCCAACGGCACGCAGATGATCGCGCTGAACATCTACAACACGGCCTTTGCGCGTGACCAGTTCGGCTATGCGCAGGCAAAGGCCATCCTGTTCTTCATCATCCTGGCCTGTGTCTCGCTGATCCAGGTGCGTATCTCCAACAAGAGGGAGGTCGAGATGTAATGAAAATGAAGACGTCCCGTATGGTCGTGCTGATGGCTGTTGCCATCCTCCTCGCGGCCTACATCCTCTTCCCCTTCGCATTGGTGGTGCTCAACTCCTTCAAGACGCAGAGCGCCATCGTCTCCAACCCGATCTCCGCCGCGGGGGCCAGCTTCAAGCAGTTCGTCTCCAACGCCAGTTCCGTTATCAACAACAAGAACTTCGTGTTCTGGCACGCCTTCGGCTCCTCCGCGCTGGTGACCATCATCTCGCTGGTGCTGCTGGCGGTCTTCGGCGGCATGGCCGCGTGGGTCATCTGCCGCAACAAAACCAAGTGGTCCGTTGTGATCTACATGGTGTTTATCTCCTCGATGATCATCCCCTTCCAGGTCGTCATGCTCCCGCTGATCGCCACCTTCCGTGAGGTCGGCAAGTTCGTGGGTCTCGGCATGAACGGCACTCTGCCGGGCCTGATCTTCGCGTACTGCGGCTTCGGCGGCGCCATGACGGTCTTTATCCTCACCGGCTTCATCAAGGGCATCCCCTATGAGCTGGAGGAGGCCGCCGCCATCGACGGCTGCTCGCCCGAGGGGACCTTCTTCCGCATCATCTTCCCCCTGCTCAAGCCCACGATCGTGACCGTCACGATCCTCAACGGCATGTGGATCTGGAACGACTACCTGCTCCCGTCCATCCTGCTGGGCCAGAACAACCCGAACAAGACCCTGCCCGTCGCGGTGCAGGCCTTCGTCGGCTCGTTCGTGAAGAGCTGGGATATGATCCTGACCGCGGCCCTGCTCGCCATGATCCCGATGATCGTGATCTTCCTGATCGCGCAGAAGCACATCATGGACGGCATGGTCCAGGGCGCTATCAAGTAAAAGCGATTCCGGCACATTCTCCGGGGCGCCGCGAAAACGGCGCCCCCGTTTTGTTTCTTGAGCGTCATTGCGAACCGGTGCGCACACTGGCGCGGCAATCCGTTTCTCCTTGGCAATCCGTCTCCTTTGAGAGCAGCGTATGGAGGTCTCACCATGCATTTTTTTGATCCGGACGGCCCGTTGATGACGGCGCTGAGCAAGCTGGCGGACATCGTGATCTGCAACGCGATGTTCATCGTGTTCAGCCTGCCCCTGTTTACGATCGGCGCCTCGCTGACGGCGCTGCTGACCTGCACGCAGCAGCTCATCGAGGAGGAGGCGAAGGACGACGGCCTCATCTTCCGCACCTTCTGGTACGCCTTCCGCGACAATTTCAAACAGGCCACCGCCCTGTGGCTGGTCTGCCTGCTGGGGGTGGGCTTTCTGACGGCCTACTGGTTCGTGGCGCAGAGCCTCGGCGGCGCTTACGGGCGCGTCTACCAGATCACCTTTTATCTGCTGGTGCTGCTCTTCCTTTTCGGCTTTCTCTATGTCTTCCCGCTTCAGGCCCGCTATGAGAACACAGTGCGCAACACCCTGCGCAACGCCTGGCTTCTGAGCGTCGCGGCCCTGCCGATCACGCTGGGCTCCGTCGCCCTGCTGATCGCGGCCTTCTATTTCAGCTTCGTCATGAACCCGGCGGCGATCAATGTCTTCGCCTGGCTCTGGGCCGTCTGCGGCTTCGGGCTGATCGCCTATCTCGAGAGCTTTCTGTTCCGCCGCGCCTTCCGCAAGCTCAGTCCCGAGCTGCTGAAAAAAGGAAAAAGCGCCCAAGCCGAGGGCGCGATCTTCACGGACGAGGAGCACCGCGAGCAGGATCTGATGGTGCAGGAGAGCAGCTTCTCCGACCCCAACTGGAACCGCCGCGAAGACCTCTTCCCAGAGGAGAAAAAACCGAATATGAAAAGAAAAAACGGCAGGCGCTGAGCCTGCCGTTTTTGCGGGTCAAAAAGTCCGTTGTTCCGCGTCATTGCGAGCCAGTGAGCACACTAGCGTGGCAATCCGTATGCCTTTTGCGGCAATTCGCCTTCTTGGCGTGGCAATCCGTTCCCTATTCGTCCTCCGGCAGGCTGACGCCCTGCAGCCGGACGAGATCCCGGGCCTCCTCGGAGAGCTGACTGCTGTGCGGGATAGAGCCGACCACGTTGTCGAGCAGCCAATTCATGTGTAGGATCTCCTCGTGCGTGAGGACCTGATCGGCCTGCACGCGGCAGACGCCCTTCTGGTCATAGAGGGGCCCGGCGAAGGGGAGCAGCGTCCCCACGGCGATATCCCGCCGCAGCAGCGCGACGAGCCGCGCCGTCGCCGCCGGCAGCGTCGGCAGACAGCGCACGTCGACAAGTCCGCTGGCGAGGCCCCAGAAATAGTTGATGCTCTGGCCCGCGTCGCTCGTGCTGCTCAGCTCCGACCAGGAGCCCTCGAGCACCGAGCGGGCGAGCTGCGAATACAGCTTCCCCCAGTCCCACAGGGAGTAGGCGACGTTCTCGCGCTTTCCGCCGCGCAGCACGAACACGCCGAGCTCCTGATCGCGCAGGGCGGGCGTAAAGCTGTCGCTGCCGGAGACGGCGGTCACCCCGTCGCGCGCGAAGCGCCCGCCGATATCCGCGTCCAACACCGTCGTCCATTCCAGGATGATCTGCGCCTCCGGATTCACCATCCGCGCCCCCAGCGCAAAGGCGTTGATCGACGCAGGCATGGAAAAAATTGGATAATTACAAATATATCCAATTTTTGAATTACTGCTCATGGCGCCGGCAATGACGCCGGTCAAAAATTTAGCCTCGTACATGCGGCCGTAGTAGCTGCGGACAATGGGATGGCTCACGTTCAGCGAGCAGTTGAGAAAGCGGATCTCTGGCCAGGCGGCCGCGGCGGTCAGTGTGGCGGGCAGGAGGCGGGGCGTCGTGGAGAAGATCATGCCGTAGCCCTGTTCCGCCAGCTCGCGCACGGTCCGGGCAGGGTCGCCCTGCAGCATGTTGAAGCAGCTCACGCTCTCGACCCTGTCGCCGAGGGCCTCCTGCATGGCGAGCCGCCCCTGCTCGTGCGACCAGGTCCAGAAGGAAGAGCCCGGGTCCTTGTCGTGCAGAAAGGCGATTTTGAGATCGTGCAGCGGGGTGCGGACGATGCGTTGGATCAGGCTGGGCGGGGCCTCGGAGGCGTCGGTCATCAGGACGGGCCGCTTGTCCCCGGCTTGGCTGAGAAGCTCCGGCGCGATGGCGGCGAGATCGCTCTTGATCTCCGCGGGGGTGCGGTCCTGCAGATGGCTGTAGCCGAAGATCTCCAGATAGCGAAGCAGGGCCTCGTCCTGCGTCAGCTTCTGGCTGAGCGCCGAGTCCCGGAAGCTGCGGCGAAAGCGCATGACGGCGGAGTAAAAGCAGCGCTGCCGGTCCCCGTCCCAGACGCTGCGGTCCTCGCCGCACAGCAGCCCAAGCAGGGCTGGATAGTGCCCCGGGGTCCGGAAGACGATGTACTGGATCTGCGTGACGCGGTAGAAATCGAGGAACTCGTAATAGGCGAGGATGCGCGGCTCGCGGCTGCGCGCGGGCAGGAGACGCCGCACCTCCGCGCGCACGGTGAGCGCGCCGAAAAAACGCAGGACCGAGACGCGCTTGTGCCCCTCTACCACGTAGTAGCGGTTGAGGTATTCCACCGCGATGATCGGCTCCCGTATGCCCTCCTTCAGATGCGAAGCGGCCAGCGCCGACCATTTGGCGGCAAACTCGCTCGACTCATCCAGCAGGGGAAAGAAGGAGGCGGAGAAGGCCCTGCCCCGGGAGGCGGTATAGGTGCCCACGACCTGGTCGAGCTCGATGCGGAAGGTGCCGAGCAGCTGCTCGTTGTGCCGGTTCAGATGCTCCAGCTCGTCCTCGAGCGCGGGCAGATACGGGTATTCATGCCGCGCGCTGCGGAGCTTGAGCTCTTTCAGCCCGAGCCGCCGGGCCTGCTGATAGGAAATGTCAGCCATGATGCGCTCCTTTCGGGCACTTGTCCCGCATCCAGTATAGCACAGTCCCTTCTCCGAGCGCAATAGATCAAAAAATTATCCAAAAATCAAAAAAATGGGCTTGTTCTCCCTCTGAGAATGTGCTATTTTATATACAGAATCTATGGCCTGCTCTGAAAAGCAGCGGCCCTTTTACGAAATACTATGACAAATCGGGAGGAAATCGTATGGCATCCATCAGCTTCAGAAACGTCACCAAGATCTATGACGGCGCGGAGAGACCCGTCGTCCCCAATCTGGACCTTGAGATCGCGGACAAGGAGTTCATCATCCTGGTCGGCCCCTCCGGCTGCGGCAAGTCCACCACCCTGCGCATGATCGCCGGTCTTGAGTCCATCTCCAGCGGCGAGCTGTACATCGGCGACCGCCTTGTCAACCAGGTCCCCCCGAAAGACCGCGACATCGCGATGGTGTTCCAGAACTACGCCCTGTACCCGCACATGAGCGTCTACAAGAACATCGCCTTTGGTCTGACCCTGCGCAACGTCCCCAAGGACGAGATCGACAAGCGCGTCCACGAAGCCGCGAAGATCCTCGACCTCGAGCATCTGCTTGAGCGCAAGCCCAAGGCCCTGTCCGGCGGCCAGAGACAGCGTGTCGCGCTGGGCCGCGCCATGGTCCGCAACCCGGCCGTCTTCCTGCTGGACGAGCCGCTGTCCAACCTGGACGCGAAGCTGCGTACCTCGATGCGCAGCGAGATCGCCCGCCTGCACCGCCGCCTGGACACCACCTTTGTCTACGTCACGCACGACCAGACCGAGGCCATGACCATGGGCGACCGCATCGTCGTCATGAAGGACGGCCTGATCCAGCAGTACGATACCCCGAAGGTGCTGTACGACACGCCGTGCAACCTCTTCGTCGCGGGCTTCATCGGCTCCCCGCAGATGAACTTCCTCGACGCCGAGATCCTTGCCGAGGACGGCAAGCTGTTTGCCAAGGTCGAGAACGAGAAGATCGAGATCCCGGCCTTCAAGCACGAGGCGCTGACCCCGTACATCGGCAAGACCGTCATTCTCGGCATCCGTCCCGAGGACTTCCTCCCCGTCGAGTTCCGGAACGACACCAACTGCATCTACGCGAAGGTCGACTTCTGCGAGCTGCTCGGCGCTGAGACCAACATGTATCTCTTCGTGGGCGACAAGAAGGTCATCGTGCGTATGCCGTCTTATGAGGAGCACCCCGTCGAGGAGTTCATCCGGGTCGCCGTCAAGCAGGACCGCATGCACTTCTTCGACAAGGAGACCGAGCAGGCTATCTGCCATT
>JAILNC010000020.1 GCA_024691985.1 Oscillospiraceae bacterium
TAACGGGGCGGTCTTGAAAACCGTTAGGGCAGAGATGTCCACGCGGGTTCGAATCCTGCACCCTCCGCCAAAAAGCAAAACGGGCACCGAAGCGTGTCCGTTTTGCTTTTTCATTATGCCTTTTTCAGAATATCGACGCAGTCCGGCCCGTTGACCGGACCGGACTGCGTCGATTCATTCTTCGCTGCTCTGCCTGTATATCAGGTCCATAGCCTGCTTCATTTTCTCCTCGAACACGTCTGCCGGGATCAGCGCGATCCCGACCTCGTCGCCTCCGACGATCAGCCGCTGCCCGCCCGTGAGGCCGTACTTGTCTCTCGCCCCCTTGGGGATGACGATCTGCCCCCGGTCGTTGACGGTGACCGAACCCCAGACGCTCTTCCCCCTGGGCGCCGGCGGGACCACGCCCACGCTTTCCACCGTTTCGGTCTTGAGAAGGCCGTCGACGGTAGTGCCGTATACCTCCGCCAGCAGGCGGCACTTCTCCACGTCGGGGATCGTGGCGCCGCTCTCCCACTTGGCGTAGGCCTGCCGGGAGATGCCGATCCTTTCCGCGATCTCCTCCTGGGAATAGCCGTTCAGCTTCCGCAGCATGACAAGGTTTTCCTTCAGCATGGCGCGCCCTCCTTACAGGTCGATTTTTTCAAACGAGCGGCACCCTTTCCTGTACGCCAGCGCCGTCAGCAGCACGTAAACAACGACGCCCGCCGCCAGCAGCGAGAGCTGCAGTCCGAGATGATCCGTCCCGAAAGCGTTCAGCGCGCCGAGAAGCGGGAAATGATGGAGCGCTTCAAAAACAGTGATGGTGAGAAAGGCGATCACAATGTAGATCACAAACGGCTTGCCGATCTGATACGCCGTCTTGAAAAAACCGGCCACGAAGATCAGATTGAACAGCCCGAAGATCACCAGCGCGCCGCCCAGGGCGAAGAAGTTGGCGTTCATCAGCGCATTGGTCCGGTAGAGCCCCGCCTCCGACAAAACCGTCATCCTCACCACGACCGAGACGAGCATCAGCAGCAGGCCGCAGAGCTCGATGAAGCACACGAACAGCATCCTGCCCCTGACCACGTCCTTTTTCGCGATGGGGAGCAGGGCGGAAAACACGATATCGTTGGCCTCTCTTGCCGTCTGAAAGCTCTGGAACAGCCCCAGGGTCACGAAAAACGCGCCGCACAGCACCGGGTAGCCGGGCAGCATGAACATGGCGCCGAAGGCGATGAACAGGAAGGCCAGCGGCGATGAGCTTAGCTTCAGCTCCTTGCGCATGATATTACGCATTTCCCTCACCTCTTTCCATTCTCAGCATGGCGGCCTCCAGCGTCTCGCCGGGAGCGGAGTGCTGCGCGATAAACTCCTCTCTGGGCATGGCGGCGACGATCCTTCCGCCGGAGATATACACGATGTCGTCGGCGCATTTCTCGATGTCGGAAATGATGTGCGTGGAGAAAAACACCGCCACGCCGTCCTTTTTCAGTTCTTCAAAGACGTCAAGCAGCTCGCTCCGGGAGAAGGGGTCCAGACCGCTGGTGGGCTCGTCGAGGATCAGTACCTCAGCCCTGTGGGAGAGGGCGACAAGGAGATTGAACTTCACCTTCATGCCCTCGGACAGCTCCAGCGGCGTTTTTGTCTCGTCCAGACGGAACATGGCCAGATACTTTCCGTATGCCTCGTCGTCCCAGGTATCGTAAAAGCGCTTTACGATATCCACGATGTCCCGGATCTTCTTTCTCGGATACCAGTTGACGGTGCCGGTGGAATAGCCGATGTGCTTTTTGATCTCTGTCTCGTTCCCCTGCAGCGGCTTGCCGAAATAGCAGACTTCCCCGCCGTCGGGGTGGACGAGGTTCAGCATGGATTTGATGGTCGTGGTCTTTCCGGCGCCGTTTCTGCCGATAAAGCCGGTGATGCGCCCGGCATCCACGGTGAAAGATACCTCTTTCAGTTCAAACGAGGGATACTTCTTGACCAGCTCCCGCACTTCAACGATGCTCATGGAGGCCTCCTTGAATTCGATTTCTGTGATTATTGTAATGCTTGGTTGCGTTGTTTTCAACCAACTGCAAATAACAAAATAATCAATTTTTTGTTATTTGCGGTTGCGTCAGCTTCTTTTCACCCTATTGACAAAGCGAGGGAGGATGATTATAATAACACATGTAACGTAACATATGTAACGTATAGACCGCCGCAGGAAAGGACGATGTGCCATGCCCCCGAAAGTGAAGTTTCAAAAGGAAGAGATCGTAAGCGCCGCTGTGAGAGTGGCGAGGAAGCGGGGCTTCGACGCGGTGACGGCGCGGGACGTGGCGAAGGAGCTCGGCGTCTCTGTCAGCCCGATCTTCACGTATTTCGATACGATGGAGCAGCTCAGGGCAGAGGTTTACGAGTTCGCCAGGGGCCTCTACCGGGCGTATATCGAGCGCGGGCTTGCCGAGGCGATCCCCTTCCTCGGCGTATGGCATCAGTATCTCGCCTTCGCGCATGAGGAGCCGGAGCTGTACAGGCTGCTGTTTCTGACAAAGCCCGACAACGTGTCCGGCGGGGCCATGGAGGCGCTGCGCTTTTCCCAGGATCTGGCGCGGGAGTCGATCATGCGCACCTACAACATGGACGCCCACACGGCGGACTGCTATTTCCGGAACATGTGGCTGGCGGCGTTCAGCTTTGCCACCCTGGTCGTGACGGACGACTGCCCCTACACGGACGAGGAGATCTTCGCCATCGGGACGGAGCTCAGCCTTGCGATCTGCAAAGCGTACAAGGACATCCCCGGTCTGCCGGAGGGGAACTTCGACCGCGACGCCATCTTCAAAGAACTGGTTGCGAGGTAAAAGGAGAGAAAATGAAAGACAAAGTGTTTCCGATTTCCATGACCGTCCTGTGGGGCGTCACCTTCGGCGCCGCCATGCACAACTGGACGCTGGGGATCTGTATGGGCCTGTGCATGGGAACGGTGTTCGGGCTGTTTGACGCGGGAAAGGACGAGGACGACAAATGACCGGCAAAGAGCCGCTGGACAGCTATGAATACAAGCCTGAAAATCTTCTTTGAGGAACTGTTCTGGGTCGGCGTCTTTGAGCGCGTTGAGGACGGAAAGCTGTCTGCCTGCAAGGTCACATTCGGCGCGGAACCGAAGGATATCGAGGTATGGGAATATGTTTTGAGTCACTACGGCGAGCTGAAATTCAGCCCGGCTGTGGAGGCGGAAACGAGACAGGCGGCGGATAACCCGAAGCGCCGCCTGCGAGACGCGAGAAAACAGCTTGAGAACATCGGCGTCGGTACAAAGGCCCAGCAGGCGCTTCAAAGGCAGCGGGAGGAAATGAAGACCGAACGCCGGGAGATAAGCCGGGAGCAGCGGGAAGCGGAGAAGCAGCGGCAGTTTGAGATTCGGCAGCAGAAACGGAAAGAGAAGCATCGGGGGCACTGAAGATGAAGCTGAAATACTTTCTGATTGTTGTGAAGGATATAGAACGGTCAAGACGGTTTTACCACGACCTGTTCGGCCTTGAGACGCTCCTTGACAATGGCGGGAACATGATCCTGTCGGACGGACTTGTCCTGCAGGAAGAAAAGTACTGGACCGGATTCCTCGGCAGGGCGGTCATCCCGGAGAACAATTCCTGCGAGCTCTATTTTGAGGAAGCAGATATAGAGGGGTTTGTCGAAAAGCTCGAGAACGTTTATCCGAAGCTCAGGTATGTCAACAGGCTCATGACCCACAGCTGGGGGCAGCGGGTGATCCGCTTCTACGATCCCGACGGCAATCTGATCGAAGTCGGGACGCCTGTGTGATATGGCCAATATCATCACGGGCGTCAGGATCCTCTGCGCCGCTGCGCTGCTCTTTTGCCGGCCGTTTTCCCCTGCCTTCTATGCGCTGTATGTGACAGCGGGTTTTTCCGATATGATAGACGGAGCGGTGGCTCGGAAAACAAAAACCGCCGGCGAGTTCGGCGCCAAACTGGATACCGCCGCCGATTTGCTGCTTGTTGCCGTCTGCCTGATAAAGCTGATCCCGGTACTCGAGGTCCCGCTATGGCTGTGTATTTGGATCGCGGTGATCGCGCTGATCAAGCTTATCAACATCGTATCCGGATATGTGATGAGGAAACGCTTCGTGTCGGTGCATTCGGCTATGAACAAGCTTACGGGCGTTGCGCTGTTCATCCTGCCGCTGACCCTGCGGGTGATCGGCTTGACATACAGCGGGGCTGTCGTCTGCGCGGCGGCGACCTTTGCCGCGGTGCAGGAAGGGCATTTCATCAGAACGGGAAGAGAAGGATAGATCTGTTTTTGCAGCAGGAGGGAAGGGAATGGAGCTCTTTGCCGCGAGCGAACGCGCCGCATGGCGGCAGTATCTGGCCGAGCATTTTGAAACGTCTGCGGAAATATGGTTCGTTTTTCCGACGAAGGAAGCCGGGGAGGAGAGCCTGTCCTACAACGACGCCGTCGAGGAGGCGCTGTGCTTCGGCTGGATCGACAGCACGAACCGGCGGCTGGACGAGACGCACTGCATCCGGCGCTTCACGCCGCGAATAAAGGGAAGCCCCTATTCGAGGCCCAATATCGAGCGGCTGATCTGGCTGGACGGGCAGGGCCTGATCCATCCGAAGATCCGCGAGAGCGTCCTGCCCGTCATCCGGGCGCCGTTCGTCTTCCCCGCGGATATTCTGGACGCCCTCCGGCAGGACGAAAGCGTGTGGGACAACTTCCAAAAGTTTTCGGAACCCTACAAGCGCATCCGCGTCGCCTACATCGACGCGGCGAGAAAGCGCCCGGACGAGTTTCAAAAGCGGCTGAACAGCTTCATCGAAAAGACGCGCCAAAACAAGCTCATCACGGGCTACGGCGGGATCGGGAAATACTATCGCTGAGCGCCTCTACGCGCGTCTCGAGAGAAGAAGGCGCTTCAGTTGCAAAAACAGGCCGATTCGAAACGAATCGGCCTGTTTTCTTATGCGCTTAAGCCTTATTCCACCGGCCAGAAGAGCTCGTCCAGCGTTTTGCCGAGGACCCTGCAGATGGCGATGCAGAGGCTGATGGTCGGATTGTAGTCGCCCTTCTCGATCGCGCTGATCGTCTGGCGGGAGACCCCGGTGAGCCTGGCAAGCTCCTCCTGCGAGAGATCCAGACCGGCCCGCGCGGCTTTCAGTCTGAGATTTTTCATGCTTCCTCCTCAGGCTTTGCCGCCTTCCGCACGAGTCCGACGACGCCCAGGATCCCGAACATCAGGGCGCAGAGGAGATTGATGAACGGCGCCTGCAGCGTGCCGTCCTCAACCAGGCTGCCGGTGCGCCAGGCCATGAAGAAGGCCAGGAAATTGATGAGCGAGGCGATAACGGCGAAGACAATATAGCGCTTCATGTTGGTGTTGAGACCGACCTCCGCCCCGTTCCAGATGCTGTAGGACGATTGCACGACGACGCCCAGGAAGATGGGCAGGAAGTGGATGACGATCGGCTCGGCCGGGATGGTGAACGCCGTGGTGACGACACAGAGCAGCGCTTCCACGATCAGGACCGTAATAAAGCCGTACTTGTAGCCCCTGTTGCGGATGATCTGCTGCATCTCGTCATACTGCGTCTTCATTTTATGGTCGGTATTCATATAGCGGAGAAGTACGGCGACGAGCACGAGCCCGATGATGATGCCGGTGAGAATGCCGAACGCGCGGCCTGTCTGATAAGCGTTCATGATAAATCCTCCTGTTTTTTTCGATCTGAGAGGAATGTATCATATCACAGCCAAAATGTCAAGTATAATTTACAAAAAACTTTTGATAGATGAATTTTGCTATCCGAGCAGAAGCGGTGTCCCCGTCCGGAAGGCGCCGATTCCTTTGGAAAGCCTCGGTCTGATCCGCCGCTGCGGAGCTGCGCCGCGGGCGCTCTTGAGGCGCAGGAAGCGGGACGTCGTTTTCCCGCGAAAGAAGGAATTCATAAAAATATCAAGATTTTTACAGGTCGTTTTGAGGTTCGCGGCCTATTTTTTATCCCGACAGAACGAGAAAGGAGCGTGAGACATGGACTTTCAGTATCGCCATGAGTGGAAGCATGAGCTCAACACCGCCGATCTGCTGGTGCTCAGAGCGCGCCTGCGGGCCGTCATGGAGAGCGACCCCCACGCGATCGACGGCAAGCTCAGCATGATCCCCTGGGACTACAACCTGGCCTTCGGCACCTTCCAGGCGGGCGACGCCTCCGGCGCCGTGAACGACCCGATCGACTCGCCCCTGTCTGTCAGCGGCGACGGCAGCCGCCCCATGGCGGACTGGATCTTCCAAAACGAGGAATACACGCAGCTTTACCATCAGTACTTCGCCGAATTTCTGGACGAGGTCGACATCACCGGTATGATCGACGAGACTTACGCGCTGATCGCGCCTTACGTGGAAAAGGATCCGACCGCCTTCTGCACGTATGAGGAGTTTGAAACGGGCGTCGCAGCGCTGCGCAGCTTCTGCGAAAAGCGCAGCGAGAGCGTCCGCGGCCAGCTCGACGGGACGATCCCCTCCACGGACGAGGGACAGGAGGCGGATTCCTCCGCCCTGATCGACGCCTCCGGACTCACCCTCTCCGACATGGGCTCCATGGGCGGCGGCGGCTTCGGCGGCGGCCCCGGCGGCTCCTTCGGGCCCGGTGGAGACGCCCAGTCCGGGCAGGGCTTCCCGTCCCCGGGCTCCGGCTTCGGCGGAGACAGCGGCTTCGGCTCCGGCGGCGGACCGGGCATGTCCTTCGAAACGCAGAGCGCGGGCGTGCAGATCCCCTGGGATCTGCTCATCCTCTCCCTCGCCGTCCTGTTCGGCGGCCTGCTGGCGGCGGTACTGTACAGAAAAAGATCGTAAACGAAAAGCTTCCCCCGCAGCGGCGAAACGCCGCTGCGGGGGAACACGTTTTTTCGCACCGTTTGAAAGAACGGCTTTTCATCGGACGCCGACATGTGGTATAATAAATAAACACATTTGAGATCGCGGGAGGGCTTCGCTCCGTGGAATACTCGGCCAAGATCAACGGCATAGACGTCACCGCGCAGTACAGCGAGCAGAGCATCCGGGACCTGCTGATCCCGCTGCTGGAGCGGCTCTCGGCGCTGCAGGCGGAGAAGGGCTCCCGCATCCTCGTGCTGCTCGCCGCGCCTCCCGGCGCCGGGAAGAGCACGCTCGTCAGCTTTCTGGAATACCTGGCAAAGGATGCCCTTCCGGGACAGAAGCTCCAGGCCGTGGGGATGGACGGGTTTCACCGGCGGCAGGAATACCTTCTGTCGCACACGTTCCCCGTGGACGGGAAGGAGATCCCCATGGTAAAGATAAAGGGGGCCCCCGCGACCTTCGATCTGGAGAGCCTTCAAAGGAAGCTCGCGGAGCTGACGCAGGGGGGCGTGTGCACATGGCCGCGCTATGACAGGCTCCTCCACAATCCGGTGGAGGACGCGGTCGCGATCGACGCCGATATCGTGCTGCTGGAAGGGAACTATCTCCTTCTGGATCTGGACGGATGGAGAGACCTGGCCGCGTATGCGGATTATACGATCTCGCTTACGGCGGACGAGGGGCTGCTCCGGGAGAGACTGATCGCCCGGAGGATCGCGACCGGCGTACGCAGGGAGGACGCGGTCAGCTTCGTCGATTTCAGCGACATGGCCAATGTGAGGCTGTGTCTGGAAAAGACGGGGAAGGCGGATCTGGAACTCGTTATCTCACAGGACGGCGGCATTTTCCGGAGGAGCGGTGAAAAGCCGCCGCGACACACGATGAAAGGAGACAAAGCATGAAACGTATGATTTCTCTGCTGATCACAGCATGCATCCTGCTGCTGTTTACCGTCCCCGCGTATGCCGACGGCCCCCGTCCGGGCGCGGTCGCGGAGCTGTACAGCGCCGAGGGGATCTACACGGACTGCGTCGGCAACGTGTCGTCCTATTCCTATCACGTCCCGCAGCTCACGGCGTTCACCAAGGACGCGGAGGAGATCAACGCCGAGATCCGGGAGCGCTTCGGCGCGCTCGCGGAGCAGCAGATGCGCAACATGGAGGGCGGCTACTCGCTGTGGTCGTGGCACATCGAGTGGCACCCCTACTGGCATGACAGCCAGCTCTTCCTGCTGATCACGGGGGACATGGACGGCGGCTTCACCGATTACGCCGCCTACGGCTATGACTTCGACAGCGGCAGGCGCGTCGGCAACAAGGATATCCTCCGCGAGCTCGGCGTCTCCGAAAAGGAGTACGTGGCAAACCTGCGGGAAAAGGTCAAATTCATGTTCGAGGACATGTACAAATCCATGCCCCAGAAGGACCGGAAGGCGCTGGGCTACAATTCCCTGCTGAGAAAGACCCTGGCCTGGGCGGACATGGAACAGCCGATGTTCATCGACGGCGGGGGGAGCGTCGTCACGATCGTGAAGATCGCCTCCGTGGCCGGCGCCGACTGGTATTATCATCTGGCCACGCCCTTCGCCTACGGCTGAGAAAGCGCCGCGGGCGGGATGCCGCATACCGGTATTGATTGGAAACGCTTGACGGAAGGAGACGGGGGACTGTGCTGCGTGTGATCCTCGCAGACGGCGGGCCGCGCTTTTGCAGCCTGCTGAAAGACACGATCCGCTGGAACGAGCTCGGGCTGGAGCTCGCCGGCGAGGCCGCCGACGGGCAGGCCGCGGTGGACGCGGCGCTTCATGCAAAGGCGGACGTCCTCATTACGGACGTCCAGCTGCCCGGGATGGACGGGCTGACCGTGATCCGGCAGCTGCGCGAGCTCTGCCCGGCCTGCCGCTTCATCATCGTCAGCGAGCATGCCGAGTTCTGTTATACGCAGGCGGCCATCCGCCTGGGCGTCTCGGACTATCTGCTCAAACCCCTGGACGGGGAGGAGCTGAACGCCGCGCTGGCCTCGCTTGCGGATTCCATGACGCGCTCCAGACAGGCCGACGAGGCGCAGATACGGCGGAAGAAGCTGGTCTCCGTGCTGCGCGGACAGCGCTGGCTGCACAGCGCCGAGCAGGCCAACCGCGACTACGGCACGCGCTTCTCCCAGACCGGACAGTATATGGTGCTGCGGCTGGCCGTCTGCCGGGCGACCGAAAGCAGCGGCGCAACGGAGCTTGCGGAGACGGTGATGCGGGAGCTCAAAGGCGCGCTTTCGCCGCTGTGCACCGATCTGGAGACCTTCATGCTCTCGCGCCTGCGCTACGCGATGCTGCTGCAGGTGGAACCGGCGGAGCTGGAGCGCTTTCGCCGCACGGCGGAGGAGACCTATCTCGCGCTGACGCGGGCGGGCTTCGAGGTGGATGTGTTCGACGTCGAGCACTCCACGCTGCACGACACGGAGATCCCCGAGGATACGATCCGCGCGAAGTACGACGTGATCATGTACTTCTCCAACGTCATCAACGCCAGCTACCAGACCGTGACGCGCATCCAGTGGAAGGGCGCGGTCGCGCAGGACGGACCCTTCTATGTGAAGGAGGTCCCCACGCTCTTCGTCTCCCTCGGCAACCCCTACGGCTTTGTCGACGTGCCGATGATCCGCACGATCATCAACGCCTACAACGCCTCGCCCTATACCGTGCAGGCCGTCGTGGACCGCATCACGGGGAAGGAGCCCTTCACGGGCCTGTCTCCGGTCGATCCCTTCTGCGGCATGTTCGGGAAAGACATCTGATCCTGAAACAAAAAAGCCCCGCGCGGGCTTTTTTGTTTTGCGGAAGTATGATACAATGCATTTATAATCAGGAGAGGAAGGATCAGCGAACGTGAAAAAAGCGCTTTTGGATTTCAGCCGGGCGAAGGACTGGATCGTCACGGAGACATATTTTGACCCCGCGGCGCTGGGCAAGGCGGAGGCCAATTTCTGCCTCGGCAACGGCTATCTGGGTCTGCGCTCCGCAACGGAGGAACGCTATCCCGGCGAGACGCGCGACCTGCTCGTGGCCGGGACCTTCGACCGCTTTTCCCCCGAGGAGGTCACGGAGCTGCCCAACGCGGCCGACGTGACCAATATCGAGCTGACGCTGGATGGCGTGCGCTTCGATCTCACGCAGGGCGAGATCCTCGCCTATGGACGCAGTCTGAACATCAAGACCGGTCTGCTCACGCGAGACGTCCGCTGGAAAAGCCCGGCCGGGAGGATCTACATGCTCAGGTTCGAGCGCATCGTCTCCCTGCGGCGGCTGCACACGATCGCCCTGCGCGTCACTGTGACGGGCGAACAGAACGCCTCCGTCAAGCTGCGCTCCGGCATCGACGGACGGCAGACCTGCGACGGCTCCCAGCACTTCACCGAGGGGCAGACCCGCTTCTACGACCGGCAGTATCTGCAGTTTGCGCCCCGCACGATCCAGTCGGACATCCGCTTCGTGCTCGACGCCTCCCACCGCTTCACCGTGGACGGGGAAGCGCTCACCCCGAAAAGCGACATCAACATCGTCCGCCGCCGCATGTTCTCCAATTTCAGCGTGGAGCTCAAGGCCGGGCAGATGCTCCGGATGGAGAAGTTCGCCAACGTCTTCACCTCCCGCGACCGGGAGGCCGGGGGTCTGACCCTGCCCGAGCTGCAGGCGCTGGCGCTGGACGCGCTGAAGGAGGACGAGGCCCTGGGCTTCGACGCGCTGGCGGCGGAGTCCGCGGCCTGCTGGGAGGAGAAGGTCTGGAGCCGCGCGCCCATCGAGATCGACGGGCCGGACTACGACCTCTTCGCGGTGCGCTTCGCCCAGTATCACATGCAGCTGATGACCCCCGCCCACGACCGGCGCATGAACATCGGCGCCAAGGGCCTCAGCGGCGAGGGCTACAAGGGCCACACCTTCTGGGATACGGAGATATTCCTCCTGCCCTATTTCATCTTCTCCATGCCCGAGGTCGCGCGCAGCCTCGAGGAATACCGCTATCTCTCCCTGCCCGGAGCCCACGCCAAGGCGAGGCATAACGGCTTTGAGGGGGCGCAGTTCCCGTGGGAGAGCGCCTGGCTGGACGACGGCGAGGTCACGCCCGAGTATCTGGGCACCGACATCCTCACCGGCCAGCTCATCAAGGTCTGGAGCGGCTTTATCGAGATCCATATCACCGCCGACGTGGCCTTCGGCGTCTGGCAGTACTACATGTGCACCGGCGATCAGGACTACATGGACAGATACGGCTACGAGCTGATCCTCGACTGCGCAAAGTTCTGGCTGAGCAGGCTCGAGCCGGGCGAGGACGGGCTGCTGCACATGAACGACGTGGTCGGCCCGGACGAGTACAAGGAGCACGTCAACGACAACGCCTTCACCAACTACATGGCCCGCTGGAACATGCAGAAGGCGGTCGAGTACAGCGAGGAGCTGCGCAGGGAAAAGCCTGCGCTCTATAAGGCGCTGGACGAAAAGCTCGGGCTTGAGGAGCTTCTGCCGCGGTGGAAGGAGGCCCTGCCGCGCGTCTTCCTCACGACGCCCAACGAGCAGGGCGTGCTGCCGCAGGACTCCACCTACCTGACGTTGCCGGACATCGACCTGACGAAGTACAAGAAGCAGGCCCATGTGGGCGGGATATACAAGGATTACAACCAGGAGCAGATCATCCGCATGCAGGTGACGAAGCAGGCGGACGTGATGGTGCTGTTCTACCTGCTGGAGGAGCAGTTCAGCTACGCCGTCAAGAAGGCGAGCTGGGATTACTATGAGCCGCGCACCCTCCACGATTCGAGCCTGTCGCTGTCCACCCACTCGGTGCTGGCCTGCGACATCGGCGACACAGCGCTGGGCTATGAGATGTATGAAAAGGCCTGCGGCATCGACCTGTCGAACGACGACCTGCACTCCTCCGACGCCGGCATCCACGCCGCCAGCTGCGGCGGGCTCTGGCAGTGCGTGGTCTATGGCTTCGGCGGCCTGCGCATGATCGGCGGGAAGCTGCGCGTCTCTCCGAATCTGCCGGAGGACTGGGACAGGCTCGCATACCGCTTCTTCTGGAGAGGACAGCGGATCGCCGTGGAGGTAAAGAAGGACAGCGTGACGCTCGTCAACGAGACGGCCGCCGCCCCGGTCGAGCTGGAGATCTGGGGAGAGACCCATGTCTTCTCCGACCGGCTCACGGTGGAGAAGGGGAAGGCCGCCTCCCAAATCTAACGGACACGGGCGCGGTGCGGCGACGGCGGGGAACACAGACCGATTTCGGCGGGCAGGGTGAAAAGCGTATGAAGCTCGGGAACAATCAAAAATCCACAGCGAGGGACATGACCAGCGGGCCGATCCTGCAGGAGCTGGTCCTCTTCGCGCTGCCGCTGATGCTGGGCAATGTGTTCCAGATGCTCTACAACACGGTGGACTCGGTCATCGTCGGCAATTTCGTCAGCAAGCAGGCGCTTGCGGCGGTCGGCTCCACGACGGTGATCGTGAACATGCTGATCTTTTTCTTCAACGGCTTCGCCATCGGCGCCGGGGTCATCATCGGCCGCAGCTTCGGCGCGCGGAACCTGGAAAAGCTGCATGACGCCGTGCAGACCACCATGGCCGCCACCTTCGTGCTCAGCCTGCTGCTCTCGGCGGCGGGCGTCGCGGGGGTCAGGCCGATGCTCGTGCTGATGAACACGCCCGAGGACGTCTTCGCTGACGCGGCGCTGTATCTGCGTATCTATATCGGCGGCCTGTCCGGCCTGCTGATCTACAACATGGGCAGCGGCATCCTCCGCGCGGTCGGGGACTCGACGCGCCCGCTGTATTTTCTGATCTTCACCTGCCTGCTGAACATCGTGCTGGATCTCTTCTTTGTCGTGGTGCTCAAGACCGGCATCGCGGGCGCCGCCATCGCCACGATCCTCTCGCAGATGCTCTCGGCGGTGCTGATCCTAGTGCTGCTGAGCCGGACGCAGGACATCTACCGCATGAGCTGGCGGGAGCTGCGCATTGATTTTCCGATCCTGCGGCAGATCGTCTCCGTGGGCCTGCCCGCCGCGCTGCAGCTGGTCCTGACCTCCTTCTCCAACATCTTCGTGCAGGGCTACATCAACGTCTTCGGCTCGGACGTCATGGCCGGCTGGGCCAGCTACAACAAGCTGGATCACTTCATTTTCCTGCCCATGCAGAGCATGTCGATCGCGGCCACCACCTTTGTCAGCCAGAACAGCGGGGCAGGGGACGAGCACCGCAGCCACCGGGGCACGGTCAACGCCATCGTTCTGACCTGCGCCGTCACCGGGCTGATCGCCGCGGCGCTGTATGTCTGGGCGCCCGGGGCGGTGCGGATGTTCTCGCCGGACGAGGGCGTGATCTACTACGGCGTGCTGTTTATCCGCACCAACGTGTTCTTCCTGCTGTTCAACTGCGTCAACCAGGTGCTGGCGGGCGCGCTGCGCGGACGAGGCGATTCGCGCGGGCCCATGATCATCATGCTCTCCTGCTTCGTGGGGCTGCGCCAGTGCTATCTGTATCTGGTGACGCGCTTTGTGGCCAACACGCCCCGGCTGGTCGGCCTCGGGTATCCGGTGGGCTGGGTCAGCTGCTGCGTGATCGAAGTGCTGTACGCCTGGTATCGGCGCCGTCAGCGCGAGCGGGCGGAAGACCCGGCGTCGCCGGCATGCTGAAAAGAAGAGTCTGATAGTGCAAAAACACACCCGACCGGGAAAAACCCCGGTCGGGCGTCTTTTTGACTCTTTTTACTTCCTATTCTCCGGCCTGCATCCTCCGGTGCAGCTCCCGCCAGAAGGGGACGAAGCAGGCCAGGGCGACCGTCATGGACACGACGTCGGCGATCGGCGTCGCCCACGCGATCCCGTTGATCCCCACGAGCGCGTTCATCAAAAACATGGCCGGAATGTCGACCGCGCCCTTGCGCAGCAGAGACAGGATCAGGGGCACGGCCTTTTTGCCGACGGACTGGAACATCGTGATGATGACCATGGAGACCGGGATGAACGGGCCGGTCACACAGATGATGCGCTGGAACGTGCTGCCGTAGGAGACGGTCAGCGGATCGTCGATAAAGGCTTTGACGATCACGCCGGCCCCGGTGAGGAGGAAGACCGTACTCACGACGGCGATGGAGACGCTCAGAATGAAGGTCGTTTTGACCGCCGCCATCATGCGCTTGTAGTTCTTCGCGGAATAGTTGTAGCCGATCAGCGGGATCACGCCCTGCGACATGCCGGTCGCGACGGCGTAGTTGAGCAGGTCCACCTTCTTCGCGATCCCGATCCCGGCGACGGCCTCGTCGCAGTAGGACGCCATCAGACGGTTCATGCAGATGTTGGACAGGACCCCGGAGATGTTCATGATGGCGCTCGGAAGCCCGACCAGCACGATCTCGGAGGGGATCCCCGCCTGCAGCGTATAGTGCCGCGGGTCCAGCGACAGCACCAGCTGATCCCGCTCTTTCCGGATCAGCAGGATGAAATAGGCGGTCGCCGCAAGATTCGACAGCAGGGTGGCGATCGCCGCGCCTGCGATCTCCATGTGCAGAACGGAAATGAACACAGGGTCCAGAATGATGTTCAGGATCCCACCCATGGCGACGCCGAAGCTGGCCTGCCGGGAGTAGCCCTCCGCCCGCACCAGATGGGCGAAGGCGGCGCTGAGCACGGTCGGCACCGCGCCGACCGCAATCACCCAGAACGCGTATTGACTGCAGAAGTCATAGGTCGCCGCATCGGCCCCGACCAGGGGGAAGAGCACGCTCCGGCAGGCATAGACCAGGATCCCGTAGACGAGCGCGACGGCGCCGGCCGTCCAAATGCCGAACACGGACGCCTTTTTTGCGTGCTCGAGATCGCCTTCGCCGAGAGAGCGGGAGATCAGACTGGCGCCCCCGATGCCGAAGAGATTGGCCATGCCCGTCAGCAGCATGAAAAGGGGCAGACAGATGGCGGTCGCCGCCACCTGATTCGGGTCGCCCACCTGGCCGACGAAGAAGGTATCGGCCATGTTGTACACGACCGTGATCAGCTGGCTGATCACGGTGGGGACCTCCAGCGCCACAACGGCCTTCAGCACCGGCGCCTCTTGGAGCAGCTGCCTGTTGCCTGCTTCTGTCAAGGAAACACCCTCTCTCTTGGACGGGCGCGAGCCGCGCCCCTGCTTCTGCTGTACGCAGTATAGCATCTCCCCCCGCCATGCTGTCAAGGCCCGGCTGCAGATCTTAGGCCGAAGGCGTGTCGGCGGGAGAGAGCAAGTAATGCTTGCAGTTTGTGTGAAAATAATATATAGTATCTATAGTATTTCCGTTTTTTACTATAACCGTGTCCGGCGGAGATGGAGAAAGAGAATGGAAGAGTTCGGGACGCAGGGCTACAGACCGCAGCAGCCCATCATAAGCGGGAAAATGTCGATGACGATCTTCGAGGGGAAAAAACCGCCCCGTATCGTCAATCTGAACAGCTTCGGCAAAGGCTGTCTTCGTTTCGGACGCGGACCCGGGAACGACATCACGGTAGAGTCGGTGCTGGTTTCGGCGCATCCCTCCCACGCACAGCTGTCCCTGGTCAACGGCATATGGCGGATCACGGACCTCAACAGCACCAACGGCCTGATCTGCAACAACGCCTATATAAAAACCCGCAGTCTCGCCGACGGAGATATGATCCGGATCGACACACGCGACCGCAGCCGAGGAAAGGGAGATGGGGTGCTCCTGGTTTTTTCCACAGGGGAGAACACCAGAAACTGGCGGTGCGCGCCGCTCAAGGGGCAGCTCACCATTGGCCGAAGCAGAGACTGCGACATCGTCCTGCCGCAGATCAGCGTCTCCAAGCATCACGCGCGCATTTCATTCAGAAACAACACATGGATCCTTGAAGATACCAACAGCACCAACGGCGTTATCCTCAACGGCCGTCAGCTTACCGCTCAGACGATCCTGCATGAGAAGGACGTCATCTCCATCACTGACTCACATCTGATCTTTACCTCGGGCGGTGTCTACTACCGTGCCGAGGTAAAGGGCATTTCCGTCGATGTTGCGGATGTGATCATCACACGCGGCCGCGGCGGCAAGGAGGTCATCACGGGCGACCATATCACCCTGAACGTCCGGCCCGGTGAGCTTGTGGCGATCATCGGCGGCTCCGGCGCCGGGAAATCCACGATCCTC
Organism: Oscillospiraceae bacterium; assembly: GCA_024691985.1. Lineage (GTDB taxonomy): Bacteria > Bacillota > Clostridia > Oscillospirales > Oscillospiraceae > Limivicinus. Next base: position 16,060 of record JAILNC010000020.1, read on the forward strand.
AACTGCATGTGCGGTTACCTCGAACCAGCGTTGGGCGGGGTCTATATCAACGGCACGAACCTCTATGAGAACTTTGAGACACTCAAAAAAACCTTCGGCTATGTGCCGCAGTCCGATATCGTCTATAACAACCTGACGCTCTGGGATATGCTGCTGTATACGGCCAAGCTCCGTCTGCCGCAGGATATCAGCGCCGAGGAGCGGGACGCCGCCATCCTGCGCGCCATTCGCACGGTGGATCTGGAAGAACGGCGGGATCATATGATCGGCAAGCTCAGCGGCGGCCAGCGAAAGCGTGCCAGCATCGCGGTGGAGCTGCTCTCCGACCCGAAGCTGCTCTTCCTTGACGAGCCTGCCTCCGGCCTCGATCCGGGCACGGAGCGGAGCCTGATGCAGTCGCTGCGCGCGATGGCCGACAGCGGCAAGACGATCGTGCTCGTCACGCACAGCACGCTCCAGCTGCGCATGTGCGACAAGATCGCCTTTATGGGAAAGGGAGGCAAGCTCTGCTTTTACGGGTCCTATGACGAGGCAATGCGTTTCTTCGGCGTGAAGGATATCGTCGATGTCTACGAGCCGCTGACAAACTGCTCCGCGGAGCTGAACGCGCGTTACAGGCGCTACGCCCCGCCCCTTGGTACGCCGCGTCCCGGGGAGGTCCCGAAGCAGAAGCGCGCCCCGACGGGCAGACAGCTGCGGGCTCTCTGTTCCCGCTACCTGCGGCTGGTGATCAACGACCGACAAAGGCTGCTGCTGCTGTTGCTGCAGGCGCCGCTTCTGGCACTGCTGATCTCCTTCGTCGCAAACGGCAAACAGTTCGAAGAATACGAGATGACAAAGAGCCTGCTCTTCGCCCTGTCGTGTTCGGCCTTCTGGATCGGCATCCTCAATGCGATCCAGGAGATCTGCAAGGAGAGGACGATCCTCAAGCGCGAATACATGACCGGACTCTCATTGGGCACCTATCTGTGCTCCAAGATCCTGATCATGGGCCTGATGTGCCTGATCCAGAGCCTGCTGACGGTCAGTGTGTTTGTGCTTCTGGTCGGCTCGCCGGAGAAGGGGATCGTGCTCGGCGCCTTCCCGGAGCTGCTGTTGGTGACCTTCCTGACGGCGCTTTCTGCCTCAGCCATGGGCCTGTTCGTCTCGGCGCTCTTCACCAACGCGGACCGGGCCATGACAGTGGCGCCCATCCTGCTGATGCCCCAGATCCTGTTTTCCGGCCTGCTGTTCAAGCTGGAGGGCATCACCGAGGCGATCTCCTGGTTTGCAGTCTGCCGCTGGAGCATGGAGGGCTACGGAACGACGGCCGACCTTAACGAGCTTCCGAAGCGCATGGCGCTCGAGGGCTACCCGATCCCGCACGAGGCGGAGGATTTCTTTGAGCATACGCCGGAGCATTTCTGGCGCGTGTGCGCGATCCTGTTCGCATTCACGATCGGCTTTCTCCTGCTTGCCAGGCTGGTGCTGCGCAGGCTGAAAAAGGAAGGCGCGTAACACCCGCACCTGATCCGAGATCGAAACCGGGAGACGGCGCCCGCTTCTGCCCGGAGACTTGTGGCGCTGGGAAAAACAGTATTCTTTTCGGCCGTCGGACAGTCGGTTGCAACATAAAGACAATACAGAAACAAGAGGTGGAATCAGTGGAAGAGCAAGTGAAGCAATTGGGACAAAAACAGCAGAAGCTGAAAAAGGCCCGCCTGATCACGATCATCGTGGCGGTGCTCCTGATTGCGTTCTGCGTATGCATCATGTTTGATGTGTTCGACTTTAAGACATCAGAGGAAAAGCCGCAGACCGAGGAAGCGTCTCCAGCCGAGGAAGTATCTCCGGCTGAGGAAGCGTCTTCGGCAACGGAGTTGCCAGAGGGAAGCACACCGCCCAAAAAGCCCGGCGTGGACGATCTGAACGGATGCAGCAACCAACTGTATCATCCGAAGCCCGAGAACTATCTGGATGAATACGAGACGGCGATCGCCCGGTCGGGCAAGAAGGATACGGTCGCCCTCACCTATGAGACGAAGCCCTGGCAGCATCATAACGAGATCGTGGTCGAGCTCGAGAACAATACCACGGTCACAGTCCTCGCCCGCGAGAACAGCTACTCTCTCGTGCTGGTCAAGGAAGGGCTGGCGGGCTGGCTTCCCACCTACGAGCTGGAGAAAAAACAAGGCTGAGACATGATTTTAAAGAATCTAGCGATCGGCGTTATGCTCGGCACCGCGCTGCTGCTGCTCGGACTCGGCACGAGCAGGCTTCCGGCCATTCTGGCTGCGGCGTGCGCGCAGCTTTTGGCGTCGCTGCTCTCGCCCGCGTTCGGCTTCGCGCTGTTTCCGTTTGGGATCCTCTTTCTGCTGACACAGCCTATCGGGGATGATTCCGACGATGCAAAGGAGACCCCGGGTGCACGGTATCTGATCGTCGCGCGGGGTGGACCGCTTGCGGGGAGGAGTTTCCTTCTTACGGAGCAGAATTCTCCGCTCAGTATCGGGCGGGCGCCGGCGGATATCCGGTTTCCGGAGAGCGCCGTCACCATCACACATGGGACCCACTGCAGCATTTATGTAGAAAACGGCACGGCATATCTGGTGGACAACATGTCCACCAACGGAACCTTCCTCCTTCCGTCCCGGCAACGGTTGACGCTGGGCTCTCCCAGCGCGCTGACAGACGGATCGGCTTTCTTTCTGTCAAGACCGGAGATCGCATTTGAAATTAGAAAACTATAAATAAAAAACAAAAACATACAGGAGGCATCATTATGGCAATCAACAGAAAAAACGTGAAAAAGAACAGCTATACTTTTTCTGAACCCGAGACCTACAGGAAAACGGAAGCCGTCTCCGATTATTCCGTCTACGGGACTGACCAGATCACGCCCACCGCGCAGGTCGATCTGGTGGATGTGGCTGTAGAGGACACGTACAGTCTGTCTGGTCAGGACATCTCGAGCAAACCGGAGAACAGCTTCGAGACGATCTCCATCTATACCGCCGACACCAAGAGCGGCGGCGAGACGGAGCCCGTTGTCGGCTGGCTGGTATGCACCAAGGGGCCGAACAAGGGGAGAGATTTCAGAATCCACGCTGGCCACAACTATCTTGGCAGGGTGGAGGGCGACATCGTGATCCCCAACGATCCCAAAATCAGCCAGAGGAAGCAAATGGTGATCACGTATGCCGCCAGCAACCGCGGCTTTTCCGTACGTCCTGCCGACGGCAAGAACGAGGATTATCTCAACGGCGAGGTCATTCTGGCACCCATGCCGCTGAAGAGCTTTGATCTGATCAGCAGCGGCGACTCCGTCTTTCTGTTTATTGCACTCTGCGGGGAAAAATTCGATTGGAACGATGGAAAAAATGCTTGAATTACTGAACCAGTCAGATCCGGAGAAGACGGGTATCCCGTACGGCCCCGGCGACAAGTTCGGCCCGCCCGGAGAGAACCGGGATCCGCTGATGCCTTCTCCGGAGCCGACGCCGGAGCCGACGCCGGAACCGACGCCGGAACCGACGCCGGAACCGACGCCGGAACCGACGCCGGAGCCGACGCCGAAGTCGGACGATGCTGAAGGGAAGAACAGCGAGAATCAGTCGCCCGAAGACGGGGAGTCTTCTAAACAGGAGGAACAGCCTGCGGAGACTGAGACGCCGACCTCGCCCGCTGTGAAGGAAGCCGTCGTAAGCATTACGGAAAGTCCTGTACCCCCGGAGACCGCAGACGGGATCCAAGGCCTGGGCTTCTGGCCTGGGCTTGTAATCGGACTGGTGTTCGGCGGAATGCTGATCGCTCTTCTGACTCGCTTTCTGCACAGCAAGAGGGGCGGGAAGCACACCCTTGTCGGGAAGAGAATGAAAGTTACCTCCGTTCAGGGACTCGGGGCCAGAAAGGATCAGCAGGACAGTCTTTACGCGACGGAGCCGAATCTGTATCGGGAGCAGGGGATCCTGCTGTGTGTCGCCGATGGTATGGGAGGACTCAGCAACGGCAGTGTCATCAGCAAAACTGCTGTATCGGCCGTCGCTAATAAATTCAAGAGTGCCGACAAAAGCGATCCCGATCGCCTTCTGGCGGCTATGCTGCAGAGTGCGAATTCTGCCGTCAACATGTTGCTCAGCCCGAATATCGGCAGCGGAGGCACGACGCTGCTGCTTGGCCTTGTCAAGGATGGCCTCTTCTGCTTTGCCTCCGTCGGCGACAGCCGGATCTGCCTGCTGCGCGATGGGGAGTTCATGCATCTCAACCGCGCCCACACCTTTGAGGACGAGCTGTTGCTGCGCCATGTCAACGGCGAGATCAGCTATGATCAGGCCAGGACCTATCAAAAGCGCGGCGCACTGACAAGCTACCTCGGGATGGGTTCTCTCAAACATCTGGATATCCCCAGCTTTCACATCCGCCTGAAGCCCGGCGACCGGATCATCCTGATGAGCGACGGTGTGTTCAACGCGCTCAGCGACAAGGAGCTCGCCGACATTTTGAGACACAGCCCGGCGTCTTTTGCCGACCGCATCTCCGACGGGGTCGAAAAGAAAGAAAACCCATATCAGGACAATTATACAGCTTTGATCCTTGCCGTTTCTTGAGTTTCGTTATTTTGCGGGTTTTACCGCTGAAGAAAAGAGAGAAGTACTATGAACAGAAAGAATCTTTGCCGCTTTCTTGTGCTGATGCTGGCGATAGCTCTGCTTCTGCCCGGCTCACTCGCCTATGCCGATGAAGAGAAGACCGACTCCACTCCCGTTGCGGACGCCAAGAACGCCGTCGTCCGCGTGGTCGCGGAATATAACGGCGGAAAAGATATAAGGTACGGCAGCGGCTTCGGCGTCGGGCCAAAGGACAGCGAGCCGGAGTACTTTATCACCAATGCCCATGTTGTCCTCGGCAAAGAGGTGAAGATGCCGGAAAAGATCTATATCCTGCTTGACAACCAGGCCATGCGCGAAATATACGATGACAACGGTAAGCAGAAGGGGATCGATATCAACTATTCGAAGGTCGTCATGTGCGACTTGATCAGCGACACGACGAGCCTCTATCCGGATGTCGCGCTGCTCAAGTCCGTCAAGCCAATCCCCGGCAGGACCACACTGCCTCTTGTCAGGACCGGACGCGACGTTCCGGATGCCAGCACGGTCTATGCCCTCGGCTTTCCGGGCAGTATGGATGATATGAACATCTCTGATTTCGGTATGAACTATGTGGCCGAGCCAGAGGAGGTCACGCTGACTGCCGGCGTCGTCTCCAAGAAGACGAACTCCCCGCTGCTGAAGGATACGGACGTGATTGTTCACTCTGCTTCCATCAACCGCGGCAATTCCGGAGGTCCCCTCATCGACGCCAACGGAGCTGTCGTCGCCATCAACACATACAGCCTTGCGGACGAGGACAAACAGTTCGTATCCATCTTCATCGATTATGCGAGGGAGCTGCTGGACAAGGCGGGGGTCGAGTACGCCACCTATGGAGAGGTGGCGGAGGAAGAGAGCTTCTTCAGCACCCGGAATATCATCCTCCTGGCGGTGATCGCACTTATCGCTGCAGGGGCAGCGGCCCTTGTGATCGTCTACAACAAGCGCGTCAACGGTATTCAGAAGCGCATGGACGATATCGAAAACAAACAGATCCGCGTTCAGGGTGTGGCCGGATATTTCGGCGGGAGACGCTTCTCCTTCGATACCCAGATCAGCTTTGGACGTGCCCCCGACAACGGCATCGCCTACCCGACCGATACCAGGGGCGTCAGCTCGCATCACTGTATGCTCCTCAAGAACGGCGATACGATCTACATCAAGGATCTCGAGTCCACTTACGGCACCTTCCTCAACGGCAGCAGGAAGCTGCCGCCCAACCAGCTCGTCAGCATCAATGTCGGCGACCGCTTTTCCCTCGGTTCTGAGGAGCAGAGCTTCATGATCACCCGAAAGGGAGGTCGGCTGGACTGATGCGCGGACGGAAGGACACCGTTCCAATGCCCGCTCCTTTATCGCGCTTCGAGGCTTTCCCGAAGCGCGCAGCCTTTGAAACACGATGGATCAAAGCATTACTGACCGCGGTCCCCTGACACAGGACCTCCTGCCGCCCGGCTTCCGCCTGCGAAACGAGAAAAGGGGCAGCTGCTGGCAGATCGTCCGCTGCATCGGCAGCGGCGGCTTCGGCGTGACTTATGAGGCGCTGGAGCTGCCCAGACAACGTCGCGTCGCCGTCAAAGAGCTGTTTCCCAGGGCGATTGTCACGCGCGCTGCCAACGGCATCACCGTTGATGTCCAGGGCAGCCGGGAAGTCTATCAAAAAATGCTCAACAGCTTCTACAAGGAAGCGAGCGTGCTCTCGACGCTGCGGGATATCCCCTCGGTCGTCACGATCTATGACTATTTTTACAGCAACAACACCGCCTATTATGTCATGGAGTATATCGACGGCGTCACACTGCTCAAATACATCGAGAGCCACGGGAAGCTGGCGCCCTCCCGGGTCCGGACGCAGTTCATACAGCTGATGGAGGATGTCGACAGGCTCCATCGCTGCGGCATCATTCACCGGGATATTTCGCCCGACAATATCATGATCACAGGCGGGAACCGCTTTATGCTGATCGACTTCGGCTCGGCCCGAAGCTTTGAGAACGAGGGGCCGCTGACAGTCAATCTGAAACGGAATTTCGCCCCCCTCGAGCAGTATACGCCGACCGGGCAGGGCCCGTATACCGACGTCTATTCGCTCGCGGCCACGATGTATTACTGCTTTTCCGGCGGTCTGACGCCGGATGCGTTTTCCCGGCGGACGTCGGACAGGCTGGTATCGCCGATCGCGATGGGCATCCCGATCAGTCAGCGGCAGGAAAACGCGCTGCTCAAAGCGCTGTCCGTCAGGCGGGAGGATCGCTACCAGAGCATGCGGGAGTTCAAAGAAGCATTCTATGGCGGCGAGACGCCATCGATCCCGCGCTTCGAGACTATCCCGGAGGTCCGTAGCGCCCCGGACCCCGCTCGGGAGAAGCAGGACACATCGGCAGGCCAGCGCATCCGACAGAGCCTGGAGCGGCTGCGGGACCGGCCGCTGTCGGTGCTCGCCGCCTGCGTCTTCGTTCTCGGCGCCGTGCTGGTGGAGCTGCTGGCCTGAGCGGACCGACCGGCAAAAATACAGAATCAACAAGACAAATGGAGAAAAAAGATGGCAAGATACTGTCCATTCTGCGTCTCCCGCATCGAGGCGGGGAATACCTGCACCTTCTGTGACTACGCGCAGGGGTATCGGGCGAAGCGCCACCATCTCAAGCCGGGCACGATCCTGAACAACAAATACCTTGTCGGCCGCGTTCTGGGCGAGGGCGGCTTCGGGATCACCTATCTCGGGCGTGACCTGACCCTGGATATGAAGGTCGCTATCAAGGAGTACTTTCCGCGCGCGATGGCCAGCCGAGACAATATGCAGTCCAGCACGGTCTCGCTGGTCGACTGGAGCTTTTCCAAGGAGTTCAAGAGCGGGAAGGAACAGTTTATCGTCGAGGCGCAGACCATCGCCAAGATGGACAAGGAGAGCGCTGTTGTGACCGTGCGCGACTTTTTCGAGCAAAACGGCAGCGCCTACATCGTCATGGAGTTCATCGAGGGAGAAGATCTGCACTGCATGGTCGAGCGGACGAAACAACCCATCCCCGCCAGGGAGTTGCTGGATCTGCTCAAGCCAGTATTCAAAGCGCTCGGTGAGCTGCACGCCATAGGCCTGATTCATCGGGACATCTCGCCGGACAATATCATGATCGAGAACGGGCGGGCGCGGCTGATCGACTTCGGCTGTGCGCGGGAATCCTTCGGAGAGAGCGGGAACACGGTCCTCAAGCACTGCTTCTCCCCCATCGAGCAGTACAACAACCGGGATATGGGCCCCTGGACGGATGTCTATGCCATGGCGGCGACGATCTACTACTGCATCACGGGGAAGCTGCCTCCGCGCGCGACCGAGCGCACAGACCGGGACGAGCTGAAAAAGCCGAGCGCCCTCGGCGCAAAGCTTCGGCCGAAGCAGGAGAGAGCTCTGCTCAAGGCACTGTCCGTCAAGCGGGAGGATCGCTACCAGAGCATGGAGGAGTTCGGAAAGGACCTCTTCATCAACTACGACAGGAACAAGGCCATCGCCATCGCGGCCTGTGTGCTTGCCGTCGCCGGCGTCGCCTATGCCGTGTTCAAGCCGGAGCCGGAGGCTATAGTCGAGACGGTGGTCGAAACAGTCGTCGAAGTGCAGCAGGCCGAGACCTACAATCAGATCACGCCTGTCCTCACGGAGGAGGACGAGCTGAGCGCGACAGAGCGCGGCATGCTCGACCAGCTCAGCGCCTTTATGGGCAGCGGACTGACGCTCACATTCGAGCGAGGAAACTATTATCAGCTTCGCGCCACGAACAAAATGGATTGCGATTTCAGCAACATCTTTTTCACCTCACGTTTCTATAACAAAGACGGCGCGGTCGTAAGCAACAACAACACCTCCGGCGGCAGCTGGCTGAGAGGTGAAAGCTTTGTGCGCCAGGTTTACACCAGCGGTGCAAAGCCCACCCGCGGCGAGCTCTGTGCGACCTTTAAGGGCGAGGGCGACTACGATATCCGGACGGCGTTCTATCCGGTGAACCTGTCTGACGATTCCGCCGAGTTCAGCATCAAGCTGGCAGGCGATCTGCCTCGCCGAATGACCGGCAAATACGCGTCCGATCCCTTCGACATCACGTTTACCGAATTCCGTACCGTCATCAATTCGTCCATCGGCGGGAACTACTCTGTTCAAGGCTATTTCTCCGGCACCTACAACAGCGGACGCGCGGCCTATATCAGCATCCCCTACAGGCTCGTCGCCGAAGACGGCACGATCTACAATGCAGGCAGCTCTCTCTATTTCCATGGATATAAGGCGGGGGATCGTTTCGCAAATCTGCAGGCTTATTTTAATGAGCTGCCGGCTGGAAAGTATACGCTGGAACTGCTTGATCCGGATTGACGGAAGGTGACGAACATGAAAAAGAAGCTCAGACGCTGCCTGCTTACGGCCTTCTGTCTCCTGCTGTGCGTCTTCGGGAATCCCGCGTATGCAGAGAATCCGGAAAGCGGCGCCCCGCCTTCGGCCTCCGAGCCGCTGACGCTCGAAGAGCGCGCAGCACTGGAAAAGAGCCTGATGGATTCGCTGCGCGTCGTCAACAACATCTACTCCCAGAAGGCCAAGCTGGAGAACAGGACCGACTACCATCTTCGGGACGTATACTTCCTGGGGATGACAAATACCGGCTTCATTTACGAATATGAACTTCCTGCGCATACAGCGGTCTATTACAACATCAACAGCAACGTTGCGAAGATCTGCGACGGCGATGACTGCTATATTGTATATACGATCGGCGATTATACCTATACGTCGGGCAACTATCAGTTGCGTGTGGTAGAGGAATCCGAGGAGGAAGGACTGGAGCAGAAGATCCCGCCCATTCAGATCGAGACGGACGAGGGCCTCGCCCCGCTCTCGCCGGGGCAGACCGTGGAGCTGGACGGCAAGCTTGGCAAGACACTGAAGAAGAGCACGGTCTTATCCGTGAAAGCCCCCTCTCCGAACAGCATCTCAACCTATTATGATATACTGCTCAGTTACAATCTGCTGGTGAAAGGAAAGAATAAGGAGAACTGGTCTTCTCTGACCTTGAAGGTCGTCGATGAGGAGGGCTTCATCGTGGAGAACAGTCACATTTATTTTGGAGATGACGGTGAGTACGAATGTTATCTTGCGCTTCCAACGGACCGCGGCACACTGACGCTGCGTTTTGATGAATGACGGGGGGCCGGAGGATGAGACGACAAAGCAAACAGCGCCTGACGGCGCTGCTGCTTGCACTGTTGCTGCCTGTGCTCGGTGCCTGCGGCGCAAAGCAGAAGACTGAAGAAATGCCAGCTGAGACGCCGGCTGTGAACAACCCGGCTCTCGAGGGCTTCAGCCGGGCCGAGGATTTCGGGCGGAATCCGCTGGCGTTCAGCAACATGCTTTTCCCGGATTCTGCGCTGACTGCGGAACAAAAGACGCTGATCGACAGTGTGCAGCAAATCGTGGACGCGGCGGTGTTTGACTCTGAGCTGTTCATGCTCGAACTTGAGAACACGTGTCCGTTTTCCATCAACGGCGACGTTTATACGCTGTTTCTCGACAACAGCGGAACGATTCTGTCAGAGAACAGTTACGCGCTGAACTACTGGGAGCCGGGTATGCGAAGGCTGATCGAGTACAATTCCTATTACGCCGAGAATCTGGCGGCAATCGAAATCGAGATCGGCTTTTATGACGATGCACACTGGTACAGGACCTCTCTCAGAAAGCTCGAATACCAGAACGCGCCCGGAGATCCCGGGGAAATCAAGATCGTGAACCCTTATGTGCTGCCGCGCACATTTCATACAGACAGCTGGGGAAAAGCGGCATACCGGGTCGACGCGATCGACGTGTATTCAACGGGCTATTACACCTTCGTCACGATGGATATGACCATGGCTCAGGCCTCGTCCGGCCAAAATGATGAGATCCATGTCCGTCTGATCAACGAAAAAGGAATCGTGCGAGTCACCGATGAGGTGTATAATTACGGGATCAAGGCGAAGGAGAAGCTCCACCTGCTGTTCACGTTTTACGACCTTGAGCCCGGCACCTATACAGTGGATATTCTCGAGTATTGATCGGGCGAGGGAAAAGCGCTCCGCCCGACGAAGGAAGGGAACAGATCATGAAAAAGACGCTTGCCCTGCTGCTGTGTGCAGCCATGCTCCTGGCGCTCTGCGCCTGCGGACAGAGCGCCGCGCCCGCGGCTGCCGCCCCGGAAGCGACACCGGAGCCTACGCCCGAGCCGCCCTCTATCGATGAGCTGATCGAGCAGGGACGCGCTTACTACTACGGACTGGACGGACAGAACGAGGATCCGGACAAGGCCACAGAGCTCTTTCAACAGGCAGCCGAACGCGGGAGCGGGCTGGCTTACTGGTATCTCGGCAATCTGTATACGAATGCTGAGGACGAGGGAGAAGAGGACGCAGAAAACACGCTTGACGCCGATGCTCCGGCGGCTCAGCTCAGCCCGGCGCAAATCAAGGCGCTGGAGAAGGCGTTGGAGGCCTACCGTAAGGCCTCCGCACACGGCTGCCCGCTCGGCCTGCTGGGCGAGGGGAAGGCCTGTGAATATGGGGTTGCCGAGGGCGGCGTCGACCGGGCGCGGGAGCTGTATGAGCAGGCCCTGGCCGAGGGCTGCGCAGAGGCAAACTATGAGCTCGGCAGGCTGGCCGTCAATTATGAAAAGGACGGGGCGAAGGGACAGGAGTATCTGAACGCCGCGCTGGAGAGCGAGGAACTCTTCTATCTGCGCCGGAGCTGCGCCGGTCTGGGCTATCTGTACCTGAGCGGCGAGAGCGGCGCCCAAAAGGACCCCGACAGAACGGTGGAGCTGTATGAGCGGGCAGCCGGACTCGGCGACGCTGGGTGCTGGTACAGGCTCGGACGCATGTTCCTTGACGGAGACGGCGTCACAGCCGACAACGCAAGGGCGAAGGAATACTTTGAAAAGGGCGTTGAGGCAGGAGAGGCCGAGTGTATGGTCTATCTCGGCAACATGTACTGGAATGGCAAGGGCGTCGAGGAGGACCACCTGACGGCGAGCGACTACTACGAGATGGGCGCGGAAGCCGGCTCGCTTACCGGAATGTGCCAGCTCGGCAGCATGTACTATTATGGGCAGGTGTACGGACGCAATGTGATCACCGCTACAGAATGGTACGGTGAAGCCGCGGAGAAGGGCGCACCGATCGGATGGTTTGCTCAGCAGGGCAACAAGTCCCGCAATATGGCCGCCGCATACACAGCCGGAACTATGCTGGCAAAAGGCGTCGGCGTGGATAAGAGCGTCGAAGATGCGCTTGACTGGTTCAATTACATCATAGACAACTGGGAGATTATACAGGTCGTCGGTTTCGCCGAGATGACCGCGGCTGACAGCGAGCTGTATAATATGTGCTATGACCGGGTCTACGAGATGTACGAGGCGGGCGACGCCAGCCTTCCGCTCATCAAGAGCAAGCTCTCGAAATACAGTTACAGCACCATGATTCAATATTGGACCGACAAGGGCTACACATTTGAAGAGTAAAAAACCCATGTGCCGCGGACACGCTGCAAACAGGGAAAGCCCCCTCCCGCATGCTGCGCGGGAGGGGGCTTTCTGCCTTCGTAAGGGAGGATCAGTAGGTCGCGGTCACGAGATAACCGTAACGGGAATCCGGGGCCTCGACCACGGTGATGCGCAGCGTGGTGGCGGGCGCGGAATAGACCCAGTACTCGGCCTGCTCGTAGATATCCGACCGGATCACGACGTCATAGCTGCCGTCGGGGTTGGCGTATGCGCCCAGCAGCTCGACGTTGCTGACAGCGGTGTAGTAGGTGTTTACCCACGCCCGGTCCTGAATGGCCAGATCCATCCGCTCGAGCAGCTCGCTGCCCGGCGCGACGTACTCGAGCAGCACGGGATAGTGGAAATCGGTATGGGAATCCTTCGTGCCGAAATAGCTGTAGTAAGGCCCCAGAAAGCCGCTGACAAAGTCGAACAGGCGGCTGCTTGTCTCCGCGTCGCACGCGTAGGCGTACTCCTTGATCTCGCCGAGCGCGTTCTCGGGCAGGACGACATGGTCCGCGACGTCCGCGGGCTTCGCGTAATCCGCCGGGAGGGCACTGACGAGCCAGGCGTCCGGCAGATACCGGGTGCCGCCCGCCTGGTTGGCAGAGCGGTTTTTGAGCTCCCCTTCGTAATAGATACAGGAGGAGTTGCCGCCGTCCATGTTGGCGGCGTTGATGCAGCCGAACTTGTCGGCCATGATGTCGATGCAGTCGGCAAAGGTCACGCCGATGCTGTAGCCCTGGCGGCCGTCGATGACGACCATGACGACGGCGCCGTCCTCCCGCTGTCCGATCGCGGTCCTCGCGCCGATGCCGGTCTCCATCGTGGAGGGATCGAGCTTCTGCCCCTCCCAGACGAGCGTCGGGCCGAAGCAGACCGCGTCGCGGAGGCCGAGATCCTCGCATTCCTCATAGTCGTGATAGCCGACCCACATGCGGTCGTCCGTATCCAGCCCGGCGATCGGGCCGTATTCCAGGGTGCTGAAGGTGACGCCCTGGCTGTAGGTGATGCCGCTGGGAGGCCAGCCGTTTCCGCCGCCGCCCTCGTCGAGGAAGCCGCCGGCGTTGATCCCGGCGACCGCGCCGTACTGCGCGCACATATCGTCGAGCGTGACGCCGAAGCCGCCCCAGTCGCTGGGCTCGGGCAGAGCGGTGCCCACAAAGACGCGGCTCGGATCGAGGACGATCAGGGCGCGGACCGTCGAGCCCTTGTAGTTGAAGGTGTAGTAAATGATGCCGTCGCCGTCGTCGTCGCGGAGCAGCTCGCCGTCAATGGGCTCGGGCGTCGGCTCGGGCGTCGGCTCCGGCGTGGGCTCGGGAGTCGGCTCGGGAGTCGGAGCGGGGGTCGGCGCGGGCGCGGAGGTCGGCGCGGCTGATACGTTCCTTCTGCCGCAGGCGCTCAGCCCGAGCGCCATCGCGATGGCCAGCAGCAGGGCCAATACGCCGAGCAGTTTTCTGTTTCTCATATCGTCATTCCTTCTTTTTGCGTTTTCAAACAACAGGAAATGTACTATACTGCAGGGCAGAAGTCAAGAAACAGATTATGAACAACGCTGCCGAAGCTGTGCAAATTGACAGTTGACAGGGGGCCGTTTTTGTCGTAAACTACCAACGTTGAGAGACAGCGACGTCTCGCAGATTCATTCTGCGCCGCCGCTGTCTCTTTCTTTTTTCAACAGAAGGGGAGGATCAGCATGTGCTCCATCATGGGCTTCACCTCGGGCGCGCTGTCGCCGGAGGACTTTCTGCCGTTTTTCGAACGTACGAAATCCCGCGGGCCGGACATGTCCCGCATAGAGCGGGCCGGGAACGGATATCTCTGCTTCCACCGCCTCGCGATCATGGGCCTGCACGAGGAGGGGATGCAGCCCTTCCATATGAAAGGGGACATGTGCGTCTGTAACGGGGAGCTGTATCTGTTCCGCCCCCTGAAAAAGGAGCTGGAGGACGAGGGCTACGTCTTCCAGAGCGGCTCCGACTGCGAGATCATCCTGCCGCTCTACCACCGCTACGGCACGGACATGTTCAAAAAGCTCGACGCCGAATTCGCCATGATCATCTACGACGAATCTGACGGCTTCATCGCCGCGCGCGACCCCATCGGCATCCGTCCCCTGTTCTACGGGACGCTGCCGGACGGCGGCACGGTCTTTGCAAGCGAGGCCAAGAACCTCGTCGGCCTGTGCGAGAAGGTCATGCCCTTCCCGCCGGGACACTACTGGAAGGACGGCGTCTTCACCCGCTACGCCGACGTGACGACGGTGGACAGCTGCCTTGACGGCGATCTGGACGAGATCTGCGCCGGCATCCGCGAGCGGCTGATCCTCGGCGTCGACAAGCGCCTGGACGCGGACGCGCCGCTGGGCTTCCTGCTCTCGGGCGGGCTGGATTCGAGTCTCGTCTGCGCCATCTCCGCCCGCATCCTCGGCAAGCACGTGCGCACCTTCGCCATCGGCATGGACGTCGACGCCATCGACCTCAAGTACGCGCGCTGCGCCGCGGACTACATCGGTGCGGAGCACGCCGAGGTCTACATGACCCGGCAGGAGGTGCTCGATTCCCTCGAGGAGGTCATCGCCGCCCTCGGCACCTGGGACATCACCACAATCCGCGCCAGCATGGGCATGTACCTCTGCTGCAAGGCCATCCACGAGCGCACGGACATCCGCGTCCTGCTCACCGGCGAGATCAGCGACGAACTCTTCGGCTACAAGTACACGGACTTCGCCCCCTCGCCGGAGGCCTTCCAGACGGAGGCCAAAAAGCGCATCGACGAGCTGTACATGTACGATGTACTGCGGGCCGACCGCTGCATCTCCGTCAACTCCATCGAGGCCCGCGTGCCCTTCGGCGATCTGGAATTCGTCAAATATGTCATGTCCATCGACCCAAGGCTCAAGATGAACACCTACAACATGGGCAAGTACCTGCTGCGGCACGCCTTCGAGAAGGACCGTCTGCTGCCGGACGAGATCCTGTGGCGGCAGAAGGCGGCCTTCTCCGACGCGGTCGGCCACTCCATGGTGGACGATCTCAAGGCGTACGCCGAGAGCCTGTACACAGACGAAGAGTTTGAGCGCAAGCGGAAAACCTACGCCTACAGACCGCCCTTTACGAAGGAGAGCCTGCTGTACCGGGAGATCTTCGAGAAGTACTACCCCGGCCAGGCGGAGATGATCGCGGACTTCTGGATGCCCAACAGGAGCTGGAAGGGCTGCGACGTGAACGACCCCTCCGCCCGCGTGCTCTCCAACTACGGGGCCAGCGGCAAGTGAGGACGCTGCAGGGGGAAAGGAGTTCAAGCGTGGAAAAAAGAGAGCAGCTTTACGAAGGAAAAGCAAAAAAGGTGTATGCGACCGACGATCCCGCATTTGTCATCGTCTCTTACAAAGACGATGCGACGGCGTTCGACGGCGCCAAGAAAGGGACGATTGCCGGAAAGGGCGCCATCAATAACCGCATGACAAATATGCTGATGCGCAAACTGGAAGCCCGGGGGATCCCTACTCACTATGTGGAGGAACTGAGCGAGCGGGAGACCCTGGTAAAGAAAGTCAATATCGTTCCGCTGGAGGTGATCGTCAGAAATGTCTCAGCGGGACATTTTGCCAGCCGTTACGGAGTTGCGGAAGGTATCGTTTTTGACAGTCCCGTTGTAGAGTTTTCATACAAGAATGACGAGCTCCACGATCCCCTGCTCAATGACGACCACGCGATTGCCCTTGGTCTTGCCACGCGCGGGGAGATCGATCAGATCCGCTCCTGCGCCCTGCGGATCAACGAATTGCTGAAAGACATTCTGGCCGAGGTGGGCGTCACGCTGGTGGATTTCAAGCTGGAATTCGGAAAAACCGCAGCGGGAGAGCTCGTTGTGGCGGATGAGATCAGCCCGGATACCTGCCGGTTCTGGGACAGCAGGACGGGAGAAAAGCTGGACAAAGACCGTTTTCGCCGGGATCTGGGAAATGTCGAGGAAGCCTATGAGGAAATGAGCAGGCGTCTGCTGGGTTCATAAGATGGGAACGCTTCACGAAGAATGCGGCGTATTCGGGATCTTTTCGCCGGAGAGAGCGCCCCTTGCAAATCTGTCATATTTTGCGCTGGCCGCGCTTCAGCACCGCGGCCAGGAGAGCGCCGGGATCGCCGTCAACGACGACGGGGTGATCACAACGGCAAGAGATGTGGGACTGGTGTCGGAAGTGTTCTCACAGAACCGCTTAAAGGATCTGGGCGAGGGCACGATCGCCGTGGGCCATGTACGCTACAGCACGACCGGGAGCGACAGCAGGCGCAACGCTCAGCCGCTGCGCATCAATCACTATAAGGGGCAGCTGGCCCTGGCGCACAACGGCAATCTGACCAACGCGCAGCTTCTGCGGCGTGAACTGGAAAGCACGGGATCCATCTTCCATTCCACGACCGATACGGAAGTGATCGCCTATATCATCGTGCAGGAACGCCTTCGCTCCCGCTGTATCGAGGATGCTGTCTCCGCAGCCATGGACAGGCTGGAAGGGGCGTATTCTCTCGTGCTCTCCTCGCCGTCCAAGCTGATCGCGGTACGGGATCCCCATGGGTTTCGCCCGCTGTGCATGGGGGCTCTTCCGGGCGGCGCGACGGTGTTTGCCTCCGAGAACTGCGCCCTGGATGCGATCGGCGCGGAATTCAAGCGGGATATTCTCCCCGGGGAGATCGTTACCGTCAGCCGCGCCGGGACGGTGTCGAATACCTCTCACTGCGGCCTGTTTCCCAAAACGCTGTGCGCCTTCGAATTCATCTATTTTGCCCGGCCGGATTCCGTCATAGACGGCTGCAGCGTGCAGGCGGCGAGACAGCGGGCCGGGAGGATTCTGGCGCAGACGCATCCCGTTGATGCGGACGTGGTCATAGGCGTCCCGGATTCGGGCCTGGACGCCGCAATAGGCTATGCCTGTGAAAGCGGGATCCCGTATGGGATCGGCTTTGTCAAGAACAAGTATATCGGCAGGACCTTTATCGCACCCGAGCAGGAACTGAGAGAGCGGGCTGTCAGCATCAAGCTCAATCCCGTACGGAAAACGATTGAAGGAAAACGGGTCGTGCTCGTCGACGATTCGATCGTGCGCGGTACCACGAGCCGCAGGATCGTTTCCCTGCTGCGAAAAGCGGGGGCACGGGAGATCCATATGCGCAGCGCAGCGCCGCCCTTTGTCTCCGCATGCTGTTACGGAACGGATATCGACAGCCCGCAGACTCTGATCGCCAATCGGCACAGCATCAAAGAAATCGCGGACTTGATCGGAGTGGATTCCCTCGGATATCTGCCGGTCGAAAGCGTCAAGGCGTTGCCGGAGCACGAATGCGGCCTCTGCTCGGCGTGCTTTGACAGGAATTATCCGACGGCGATCTCGGGAGATCTCGCAAAATCCCGCTTTGAATTCAAAATCCATGCGGCAGCGGAAGAACCGTAGAGGGAGCCGGAGATGACGATCGGCGTTTCACGAACGAATGAACCGACAGACGGAGGAGAAGACAATGGTCGAGAGAAACTGGAGTGAGGAATACGCATCGCGGGTAAAATGGATCCGCGCGCAACTGGAAGCCAGCGGAGCCAGGGGGCTCGTTTACGGGAATTCCGGCGGCAAGGACAGCGCCCTGGTGGGTATCCTCTGCAAGGCGGCCTGCAGTGATACCCTGGGTCTGATCATGCCGTGCTCTTCAAAGCGAAACTACAGCATGGACATGGAAGACGGACTTGCTGTTGCGGCTCAGTATCAGATCGAAACGCGCACGATCGACCTGACCGCCGTTCGCGAACAGGAGCTGGCTGCGCTGGGGGGCGCTGCGAAGGTCTCGGAACTTGCCGCCGCCAACATTGCACCCCGTCTGCGGATGACGACGCTCTATGCGGTTGCTGCGTCCGAGGATCGGCTTGTGGCGGGAACGGGAAACCGGAGCGAAGCTTACATGGGCTACTTTACCAAGTGGGGGGACGGAGCATATGACTTTAACCCCATCGGGGATCTGACCGTGACGGAGATATTCGCTTTCCTGCGCTATCTGGGCGCGCCGCGGCAAATCATCGAAAAGGCGCCCTCCGCAGGGCTGTTCGACGGCCAGACCGATGAGGAGGAGATGGGCGTGAGCTATCGGGCGATCGACGAATGGCTCCTTGACGGGAGCGGGACAGAGCCCGATCTTGCGGTGATGCGCCGTTTTCATGAGAAAAGTGAGCATAAACGCCGGCCGATCCCGGTGTATGGGAGAGAATAACATGCACGAATACTATGACAGCCCCCTGTGCGCCCGTTACGCCGACGAGGAGATGAAGCGCATCTTCTCCGACGACCGGAAGTTTTCCACCTGGCGGCGGCTGTGGCTGCTGCTGGCCGAGAGCGAGCAGGCGCTGGGCATCCCCATCTTTGACGCCCAGCTCGACGAGCTGCGCGACCATCTTGACGATATCGACTACGAGGCGGCGGCGCGCTATGAGCAGAAGGTCCGACACGACGTGATGGCCCACGTGCTCACCTTCGGCGACGCCTGCCCGGCGGCGCGGCCCATCATCCACCTCGGCGCGACGAGCTGCTTTGTCGGCGACAACACGGATATCCTGAACATGCGCGACGCGATGCTTCTGATCCGGAAGCTGCTGCTGAATGCGATCGCGGCGCTGGCGGACTTCGCGGAGGCGAACAAGGACCTGCCGACCCTGGCCTGGACGCATTTCCAGGCGGCGCAGCCCACCACCGTCGGCAAGCGCGCCTGCCTGTGGATAAACGACCTGCTCTTTGACCTGCGCCGGCTCGACTTCGAGCTTTCCGAGCTGCGCCCCCTCGGCTGCAGGGGGGCCACCGGCACGGCGGCCAGCTTCCTCGCCCTCTTCGATGGGGACGCGGAGAAGGTGGAGCTGCTGGAAAAACGCATCGCGGACGGCCTGGGCTTCGACCGCTGCCAGAGCGTCAGCGGCCAGACCTACAGCCGCAAGACGGACTTCGCCGTGCTGCAGGTGCTCAGCGGCATTGCCCAGAGCGCCTCCAAATTCGCCGGGGACCTGCGCCTGCTCTGCCATCTCAAGGAACTGGACGAGCCCTTCGAGCCCGGCCAGATCGGCTCCTCCGCCATGGCCTACAAGCGCAACCCCATGCGCGCCGAGCGCATGGCCTCGCTGTCGCGCTATCTGATCAGCCAGCTGCAGAACCCGGCCTTCACTGCGGCGAGCCAGTGGCTCGAGCGCACGCTGGACGACTCCGCCAACCGCCGCCTCGCGATCCCGGAGGCCTTCCTCGCTGCGGACGCGGTGCTGAATCTCTGCATCAACGTCGCGCGCGGCCTGCGCGTCTACCCCGCCGTGTGCGAAAAGCATCTGAGGGAGGAGCTGCCCTTCCTCGCCACCGAGAACATTCTGATGTACTGCGTCAAAAAGGGCGGCGACCGCCAGACCCTCCACGAGCGCATCCGGCTCCACGCGATGGAGGCCGCCGCGCAGGTGAAGGAATACGGACGGGAGAACGATCTGCTCGAGCGCATCCTCGCGGATGAGGCCTTCGCTCTGACGCGCGCGGAGCTGGAGGCGCTTCTGGACCCCACCGCCTTCACCGGCATGGCCGGACGCCAGTGCGAACGCTTCCTGCGCGAGGAGGTCCGCCCGTTGCTCGAGACAAACCGGGAGCTGCTGAACGTCAGCGCCGAAGTGGAGGTGTGATGCTGTGCTCACCGCGATCGTAGGGACCAACTGGGGCGACGAGGGCAAGGGCCGCATGGTGGACCTGCTCAGCGCCGACTATGAGATCGTCGTCCGCTATCAGGGCGGCAACAACGCCGGCCATACCGTTGTCAACGACAGGGGGAAATTCGTGATGAACCTGCTGCCCTCCGGCATCCTGCGGGAGGGCACGGCCAACGTGCTCGGCCCCGGCATGGTGATCGATCCGGAGCACCTCGCCGGGGAGTTGGGGCGGCTGCGGGACGCGGGCATCGCCGTCGAGCCCGGCCATCTCGTCATCAGCGACCGCGCCACGATCTGCCTGCCGTACCACAGGCTGCTGGACTGTCTGGAGGAGGACCGGCTCGGAGACCGGAAATTCGGCTCCACGCGCCGGGGCATCTCGCCTGTGTACGCGGACAAGTACATGAAAAAGACCCTGCGCATGGCCGATCTGGTGCACTGGGACAGCCTGCGCGGGAAGGTCGAAGACTTGCTGGAGTGGAAGAATTTGACCGTCGCGGGCGCCTACGGCCACGCCCCCGTCACAGCCGATTCACTCATGGACTGGCTCGAGCGCTTCGCCAAGCCGCTGATCCCCTATATCCGGGACACGACCCTGTATCTCTCGTCGGCCGTCGAAAACGGCGCGAACGTCCTGTTCGAGGCCCAGCTCGGCGCGCTGCGGGATGTGGACTACGGCATCTATCCCTACACCTCGGCCTCGACGACGCTGGCGGCCTACGCGCCCATCGGGGCGGGCATCCCCTTCGCCAGGCTGGATTCCTGCATCGGGATCATGAAGGCCTACTCGAGCTGCGTGGGAGAGGGCCCCTTCGTCTGCGAGCTCTTCGGCAGCGCGGGCGGCGCCCTGCGCGAGGCCGGCGGCG
>JAILNC010000104.1 GCA_024691985.1 Oscillospiraceae bacterium
CGGCCCCCGCTGCCGCTCCCGCGGCCGACGCCGCTCCTGCTGCCGGCGCCTTCAAGCTCGGCTCTCAGGGCCCCCTCACCGGCGGCGCCGCCATCTACGGCATCGCGGTCATGAACGGCATCCAGATCGCCGTTGACGAGATCAACGCCATGGACGACGGCTTCAAGTTCGAGTTCCAGTCTCAGGACGACGAGGCCGACGCCGGCGACAAGGCCATCAACGCCTACAACGCGCTGATGGACTGGGGCATGCAGGTCATGGCCGGCACCGTTACCTCCGGCTCCGGCATCACCGTCTCCGCCCAGGCCTATCAGGACCGTCTGTTCATGCTGACCCCCTCCGGCTCCTCCACCGACCTGACCGCCGATAAGGACAACGCCTACCAGGTCTGCTTCACCGACCCCAACCAGGGCGTCGCCTCCGCTGACTACATGGCCTCGAACTTCGCCGGCGCCAAGGTCGCGGTCATCTACCGCAACGACGACGCCTACTCCCAGGGCATCCATGACACCTTTGTGGCCGAGGCTGCTGCCAAGGGTGTCGAGGTCGTCTATGAGGGCGGCTTTGTCGACGGCACCGCTGACTTCAACGTCTACCTGACCGCCGCGAAGGACGCCGACGCCGACATGCTCTTCCTGCCCATCTACTACCAGCCCGCCTCCGTCATCATCACCCAGGCCAGCCAGATGGGCTACGCGCCCACCTTCTTCGGCGTGGACGGCATGGACGGCATCCTGGGCCAGGAGGGCTTTGATACCGCTCTGGCTGAGGGTGTGTTCCTGCTGACCCCGTTCGCCGCCGACGCGGACGACGCCCAGACCCAGGCTTTCGTCGCCGAGTACCAGAAGCGCTTCGGCGAGGTTCCCAACCAGTTCGCCGCTGACGGCTACGACGCCGCCTACATCCTCAAGGCCGCTCTGCAGGCCGCCGGCTGCACGCCCGACATGAGCGCCGCCGACATCTGCGACGCTGTGATCGGCGTCATGACCAGCATCAGCTACGACGGTGTCACCGGCAAGGGCATGACCTGGCAGTCCAACGGCGAGGTCTCCAAGGCCCCGATGGCCGTCGTCATCAAGGACGGCGCGTACGTCACCCCCGAGTTCTAAGCTTTTCCGACCATTGATTTGACCCAATGCACGGCTGCCGGGGGCATTCTGCCCCCGGCAGCCAAAGCCGCCTTTTCCGCCCCGGAAAGGAACGCGGAGAAACGACCGCTCCGCGCTGCTTTCCGGTGCGAAAAAAGAAAAGTTTGTGAGGTAAAACCCGTATGAAGTTCCTTGCCTATCTGGTCAGCGGTATCAGTCTGGGCAGCATTTACGCCATCATAGCGCTGGGCTATACCATGGTCTACGGCATCGCCAAAATGCTCAACTTCGCCCACGGCGACGTCATCATGGTGGGCGGATATGTCTCCTTCCTCGCCGCGTCGAATCTGGGGCTGCCGCCGCTGGTCTCGGTTCTGATCGCCATGTGCGTGTGCACGCTGCTCGGCATCGTGATCGAGGCCCTGGCCTACCGCCCCCTCCGCAGCGCGCCGAAGCTGGCCGTGCTCATCACCGCCATCGGCGTGAGCTATCTGCTGCAGAACACCGCCCTGCTGACCTTCGGCGCAAACCCCAAGGCCTATACGCCGGTCGTCAGCGGCACGCTCCAGCTCTTTGACGGACAGCTCAGCATCTCCTATATCTCCCTGCTGACGGTGGCCTGCTGCATCGTTATTATGATCGCCCTGACGCTCTTCACCGCCAAGACCCGCATGGGCAAGGCCATGCGCGCCTGCTCCGAGGATAAGGGCGCGGCCCAGCTCATGGGCATCAACGTCAACCGGACCATCAGCCTGACCTTTGCCATCGGCTCGGCGCTGGCGGCCGTCGCGGGTGCGCTGCTGTGCTCCTTCTCCCCGACGCTCATGCCCACCACCGGCTCCATGCCGGGCATCAAGGCCTTCACCGCGGCCGTCTTCGGCGGCATCGGCTCCATCCCCGGCGCGTTCCTCGGCGGCATCCTGCTGGGCGTCATCGAGGCGCTGGCCAAGGCCTACATCTCCACACAGCTTAGTAACTCCATCGTCTTTGCGGTGCTGATCATCATCCTGCTGGTGCGTCCGGCGGGGCTGCTCGGCAAGCACACGCAGGAAAAGGTCTGAGGTGCGCGCCATGAAAAAGCTCAGTATTTCCAAGGGCACGCGCAGCGATCTGCTGACCTGCGCGGGCGTCATCCTTGCCTTTGTCGTCGTCAGCGCCCTCAAAGCCAACGGCGGCCTCAACCGCTCCCAGGCGGGCATGCTGGTCCCCGTCTGCTGCTACATCGTCATGGCCGTCTCCCTCAACCTCACCGTGGGCATCCTGGGAGACCTCTCGCTCGGCCACGCGGGCTTTATGAGCGTCGGGGCCTTCACCGGCATCATCACGGCCATGAGTCTGGCCGAAAAGATCCCCTCCGCGCCGCTGCGTCTGGCGCTGGCGATGGTCGTCGGCGCGGTATTTGCCGCGGTCATCGGCTTTCTGATCGGCATCCCCGTCCTGCGTCTCAGCGGCGACTATCTCGCCATCGTGACGCTGGCCTTCGGCGAGATCATCAAGGAGCTCATCACCTGCCTGCTGGTCGGCGTGGACGAGCGCGGCCTGCATGTGATCTTCAACTTCAACGGCAGCCGCAACGCCAACGACCTGAATCTGGGCGCTGCTGGGCGCGTCATCGTAAAGGGGGCGCAGGGGGCCACCGGCACCCAGACCATCGCCACCTTCACGGCGGGCTTTATCCTTATCATGATCACCCTGGTCGTCGTGCAGAACCTGATCCGCTCCCGGCAGGGACGCGCCATCATGGCCGTGCGCGACAACCGTATCGCGGCCGAGGCCGTCGGCATCTCCGTGACGCGCTACAAGATGATGGCCTTCGTGACCTCCGCGGCCCTCGCGGGCGCGGCGGGCGCGCTCTTCGGCCTGAACTACTCCAATCTGGCCGCGACGAAGTTCGACTTCAACACCTCCATCCTGGTACTGGTCTTCGTAGTGCTGGGCGGGCTCGGCAACATCCGCGGCTCCATCATCGCGACCGTGGTGCTCTACATCCTGCCCGAGGCGCTGCGCGGCTTCGCCAACTACCGCATGCTGATCTACGCGGTCGTGCTGATCGTCGTCATGCTCACCACGAACAATCCCGTCATCAAGAGCTACCGCGACCAGTGGCAGCAGAAGCTCCGCAGGGAGAAGGGGAGGGAGGCGAACGCGGCATGACGGCCAACAGTCTGAGAGTGCTCAATCCCCAAAGCGCCTGGGCGGCCGAAGACAGCGCGGCTCCGGGCGCGGAGAAGAAAAAGACCAAGCTGGTCCCCGTCGTCCGCACCAGCTACCTGCCCGAGCGCGACGCCGACAAGACGCCCATTCTCGAGTGCATCGACCTCGGCATCAGCTTCGGCGGCCTAAAGGCCGTGGACAACTTCAACCTCGCTCTCGGCCGCACCGAGATCGCGGGCCTCATCGGCCCCAACGGCGCGGGCAAGACCACGATCTTTAACCTTTTGACCAAGGTCTACCAGCCGACCCACGGCACCATCCTGCTCGACGGCAAGGACATCGCCTACTCCTCCACCGAGCAGGTCAACCGCGCGGGCATCGCCCGCACCTTCCAGAACATCCGGCTGTTCCACAACCAGAGCGTGCTGGACAACGTGCTCATCGGCCTGCACAACGAGATGCACTATACGATGGCCGAGGCCGTCCTCCGTATGCCGCGCTACTGGAAGGCCGAGAAGGTCGCCCGCGAGCGCGCGATGGAGTATCTGTCCCTGTTCCATCTCGAGGAGCACGCGGATGAGCCTGCGGGCTCTCTGCCCTACGGCGCGCAGCGCCGGCTCGAGATCGCCCGCGCTCTGGCGACCAACCCCTCCCTGCTGCTGCTCGACGAGCCGGCGGCGGGCATGAACCCCTCCGAGACGGCGGAGCTCATGGAGAACATCGTCAGGATCCGCGACACCTTCCAGATCGCGATCCTGCTCATCGAGCACGACATGAACCTTGTCATGAACATCTGCGAGGGCATCGCGGTGCTGAACTTCGGGCGCATCATCGCCAAGGGCACCCCCGACGACATCCGCGCCAACCCCGCGGTCATCGAGGCCTATCTCGGCAGAAAGGGGGCGCAGAAGCTATGATGCTCAAGGCGGAAGACCTGAACGTATACTACGGCCCCATCCACGCCGTCAAGGGCGTGAGCTTCGAGGTGCGCGAGGGCGAGATCGTCACGCTGATCGGCTCGAACGGCGCGGGAAAATCCACCACGCTGAAGACTCTCTCCGGTCTGATGCGCAGCCGCGGCGGCAGGATCGAGTTCATGGACAAAAGCATCGCCTCCACGGCCCCGCACAAGATCGTGGAGCTGGGTCTGGCCCACGTGCCCGAGGGGCGGCGCATTTTTACGCGCATGACCGTGGAAGAAAACCTCGATATGGGGGCGTTCATCAAGAAGAACGCCGATCTCGAGCAGGACAAGGAGCGCGTGTTCGAGCAGTTTCCCCGCCTCAAGGAGCGGCGGAAGCAGATCGCGGGCACCCTCTCCGGCGGCGAGCAGCAGATGCTCGCCATGGGCAGGGCGCTGATGTCGCAGCCGAAGCTGCTGATGCTCGACGAGCCCTCGATGGGTCTCGCACCCATCCTGGTCGAGCAGGTCTTCGACATCATCACGGCCCTGCACAAGGCCGGGACCACCATCCTCCTGGTTGAGCAGAACGCCGAGATGGCGCTGTCGATCGCGGACCGGGCCTACGTCATGGAGACCGGCCGCATCACGCTCAGCGGCACGGGCGAGGAGCTCGCCGCCAGCGAGGAGGTCCAGAAGGCCTACCTCGGCGGGTAAGAAAAATGCACGGCATAAAATGCCGTGCATTTTTGCGCTTTCTGTTGTATACTGTCATCAAGTTTACAGTTTCGTCATGAAACAATCTGACGCCGGCCGCGTCAAAACAGGCGAGGACAAATTCTCTTGAACGGAGGAAAACAACATGAAAACCCTGAAAAGACTTTCCGCGCTTCTGCTCGCCCTGCTGATGTGCCTGTCGCTGTGCGCCTGCGGCTCGTCCACGAGCGCCGCGAACGCCAAGGAGGCCCGCAGTGAGAGCTATTACGCCGAGCCCGCGTACGCGCCCGCGCCCGCGCCCGCTGCGGCCTACGGGATGGCGGCCGATTACGACATGGCCTACGAGGAGAGCGGCATGGGCATGACCAACAGCGCCGCCAAAACCGAAGGGGCCGACACGCCGGAGGAGAACCCCGAAAAGATCATCTACTCCGCCGACGCCACCGTCGAGACCACCGAGTTCGACCAGAGCATCGCCGCGCTCGAGAAGCTGCTCGCGGCCAACGGCGGCTTTGTCGAGTCCAGCTCCGTCAACGGCAACAACTACTATGACAGCGCCCGCGGCAACGTCTCGCGCCGCACGGCCAGCTACACCCTGCGCATCCCCAGCGCGAACTTCAGCGGCATGATGAACGCGCTCGAGACCCTCGGCAGCGTGCCCTACACCCACATGTACACCGAGAACGTCACCGCCCAGTACTACGACGTCGAGGCCCGCATGAAGGCCTACCAGAAGCAGGAGGAGCGCCTGCTGGAGATGATGGATCTGGCCGAGAGCGTCGAGGACATCATCACCATCGAGGACAAGCTCACCGATGTGCGCTACCGCATCGACTCCCTGCAGTCGAGTCTGAACAACTGGGACCGCCGCGTCTCCTACTCCACGCTGAGCCTCACGGTCAAGGAGGTGCAGGTCTACACGCCCGAGACCGTTACGAAGCTCACCTACGGCGAGCGCCTTGCCAACGCCTTCCGGGATTCCCTCGCCAACACGGGCGAGTTCTTCAAGGACCTGCTGGTCTTCCTGGTCTCCATCCTGCCGGCGCTGGTGATCCTGGCCGTGCTGTTCTTCGTGTTCCGCCCGCTCTGGAAGAAGCTGCACGCGCGCGGAAAAGCCCGCCGTGCCCGCCGCGCCGAGGAAAGGGCCGCCAAGAAGGCGCTCAAGGCCCAGACCAAGGCCGCCGCAAAGACCGAGGACAAGAGCGAGTAAGTATTATGATATAAGAAAACGGATTGCCGTCCCACAGCATAAAGCGGATGGCAATCCGTCTTTTTTTGTGATATAGTAAATATATTAAAACGAAACGGAGCCTCCCCATGCGATACAAATGTCTCGTCTTCGACCACGACGACACGGTCGTCAACTCCACCGCGACCATCCACCACCCCTGCTTCGTGCAGTTTCTGAAGGAATACTACCCGGGCGAGAGCATCTCGCTCGAGGACTATTTTCTGCTCAACTTCGACCCGGGCTTCGTCCCCATGTGCCGCAAGCGCTACGGCATGACGGACGAACAGCTCGCCTTCGAGGCCCGCTACTGGCAGGACTATGTGCGCAGCCATATCCCGCAGGCCTATCCCGGCGTCCGGGAGATCATGGAGGCGCAGAAGGCGGCGGGCGGCCTCGTGTGCGCGGTGTCGCACTCCTTCGACTACAACATCCGGCGCGACTGGGCGGCGAATTCCCTGCCCGCGCCCGACGCCGTCTACGGCTGGGAGCGCCCCATGCACCAGCGCAAGCCCCATACCTTCCCGCTGGACGACATCCTCGGGCGCTTTGATCTCAAGCCGCGCGAGGTCCTGGTCATCGACGATCTCAAGCCCGGCTACGACATGGCCGCCGCCGTGGGGGTGGATTTCGCCGCGGCGGGCTGGGCCTACGACATCCCCGCCATCGAGCGCTTCATGCGCGAGAACACCCCGCACTACTGCAAGCGCGTCGCCGATCTGGCAGATTTTCTCGAAATCGGGGGCAGAGAAGAAAAGAATACTTGCCAAACCGAAAACACTGTTATATAATCATTTTTACAAACTGTTCACATTTTGTGAGCGAAAAGGAGAACAATCATGGAAAACAAACTGGAAAGAAAGTATGGTCTGTTCACGGCCATCTGCATGGTCGTCGGCATCGTGATCGGCTCCGGCGTCTTCTTCAAGGCGCAGACCATCCTGCAGAAGACCGAGGGCAACATGCCGCTCGGCATCCTCGCGTGGATCATCGGCGGCGCGATCATGATCTTCTGCATCCTGGCCTTCGCGGCCATGGCGCAGAAGCATGAGAAGGTCAACGGCATCGTCGACTATGCCGAGGCTCTCGTCGGCCCGAAGTACGGCTACTACGTCGGCTGGTTCATGT
Source organism: Oscillospiraceae bacterium (assembly GCA_024691985.1). GTDB lineage: Bacteria > Bacillota > Clostridia > Oscillospirales > Oscillospiraceae > Limivicinus. The sequence continues at coordinate 7,217 of JAILNC010000104.1, forward strand.
CGACCATCTACTACCCGACGCTGACCGTCATCCTGGCCTGGCTGACCGCGCGCTACTCGCTGGTGTTCGTCACCTCCTGCTGGCCGAACTTCCCCCTGATAATCCCTGCCTCGCAGGGCGGCTGCGTCATCGGACCCGAGTGCATGACCCTGACGATGCTCTACCTCGTGTGCGCCTACGTGGTCAACGCCCTGAGCCCGAAGCTCGCGGGCAAGTTCCAGACCACCACCACCGTCATCAAGCTCATCCCCCTGGGTCTCATGGCTGTCGTCGGCATCATCGTGGGCCTGGTCGGCCCCAACCACATGCTGGTGAGCAACTTCGCCACCGCCGGCGCCACCAAGGGCGGCGCGGCCGCTCCGCTGCTGGCCTCCGTCTGCGCCACCTCCTTCGCGTATGAGGGCTGGATCATCGCCACCTCCATCAACGCGGAGCTCAAGGACGCGAAGAAGAACCTGCCCAAGGCTCTGGTCATCGGCGCCATCATCATCATCGTCACCTACATCGCCTACTTCCTGGGCGTGGCCGGCGGCGCCTCCGTCGACGTGCTGATGGAAGAGGGCGCGACCAAAGCCTTCGTCAACATCTTCGGCGGCGTGCTCGGCAACATCCTCAACCTCTTCATCGCCGTCTCCTGCGCGGGCACGATGAACGGCCTGATGCTCGGCTGCTGCCGCGGCATCTACTCCCTGGCCGCCCGCGGCGAGGGCCCGAATCCCGAGCTCTTCTCCCAGGTCGACAAGAAGTCCAACCTGCCCGGCAACTCCGCCATCTTCGGCCTGCTGCTGTGCGGCGCCTGGGGCTGCTACTTCATGTTCGCCTCCCTGTTCGAGACCTGGGGCGGCGTGCACGCCTTCGCCGGCACCGCTTTCGAGAGCGTCCCCTTCAGCTTCGACGCCTCCGAGCTGCCCATCATCACCATCTACGCCATGTACATCCCCATCTTCATCAACTGGATGCGCACGGCCACGGACGAGAGCACCGCGCGCCGCTACGTCATCCCGGCGCTGGCGATCCTCGGCTCGCTGTTCATGGTCTACGCCTGCCTCGTCGGCCACAAGATGGCGAACTTCTGGTACCTGATTGTCTTCGCCGTTGTTATGCTCATCGGCAAGCTGGTCAACAAGAAGAAAGCATAAGGACCAAATCACGGCTTCAACCGCCCGGGGCATTTGCCCCGGGCGGCGTTTTGCTTGACGGAACAAAGCGGCGCGCTTATAATGTAGGAGATCAACAAGGGACGGTATCGTAATGGAAAAGGCCTCCGTTTTGTTCAAACGAATCATGCTCGCGCTGCTGCTGCTCCTGCTTGTGCTGACGCTGCTGCTGATGCTGGGGGAGGGGCTGCACGCCCATTCCTATCTGCTGGCGATGGCGGCGGGGGCGCTCTGGGCCGGGGGCCTGGTTCTGCTGCGCCGCCGGGGGCGTCTGCC
>JAILNC010000113.1 GCA_024691985.1 Oscillospiraceae bacterium
CCGAGGGTGCGGGCGTGGCCTCCGGAGCCTGCATCGCGGCGGGCTGCGGAACGGGGAAGGTCTCCGTGGGCTTCTTCATGCCCATGAACACCAGGAGGCTGTCGGTCAGCTTCTTCAGATCCCCGACCTCGTCCGCGGTCAGCCATTCAAAGCTGGTGCTGCTCTTCTCCGCGTTCGCAAAGGCGCTCGTGCCGGCGGCATTGTACTGCCCCAGCGAGATATCGGCGCCGTTCATGTCCGTGTGCGTGGTCGTGCGCACGCCGTTTTCCACAACGCTGTGCTCCACGGCATAGGCCTCGTAGGCGATCGCGCCGTTCTTGAGATCAAAGGCGCTCTTGCTCGTATAGACCTCCGTGTCGGAGATCACCACGTTGTCGTAGAACATGTAATACCAGGTGTTGCTCGTGGTGACATGGTAGGTGTCGGCGCTGTCGGTCATGATGTCCGGGAAGGACTCCTCCTCGTCCTTCTGGACCTTGCACTCGGTCAGCGCGCTCCGGTCGGCGTTGACCGTCCAGAGCTTCAGGTTGGTGGAGCGGTCCTTCGGATGCTGCGAGGCCGCGATGAATTCGATCGCGCCGTCGTGGTCGAGGTCGGTGACCGCGTAATACCACGGCAGCTCGCCGCCCTTCTGCATCAGCTCGTCGATCTTGGAATGGATCAGCACGAGTTGCTGGTCGATGTCCGAGAGGACGGTCGAGGGCGCTGCGGCCGCTTCCTGGGGCTCAGCCGCGGGCTGCGGCGCCGCCGTCGGCTCCGTCTTTGTCTCCGCCTTCGCGCCGCAGGCGCACAGGCCGAACATCATGACCGCCGCCAGCAGCAGACAGAAAATTCGTTTGTTTTTCATTTTTCTCCTCCGTTCCTGTAATGATCCTGCTGTATTCATTTTACATAACACGCAGAATATGTCAAGGGAAATACCGCGGGCACGAAGGCGCTTTCGCTCGCTTTTCCCGCGGGAACGCAGAAACGCCGCCGGCAAAAGCCGACGGCGTTTGGCGTTTTTGTATGTTTTCAGTTGAATTTGTCGTAGACCTTGTCCTTGAGCATCGCGCCGCAGGCGGCCAGCGAGAGATAGGCCTTCTCGGGCAGGTCGCTGCGGGAGGTGATGGCGATGGGGATACGCGCCCCGGCCAGCACGCCGCCGCCCATGGCCCCGGCGTTGTGCTCGAGCACCTTGACCAGCAGGTTGCCGGACATGAGGTTCGGCACCACGATGCCGTCGAACTCGCCGCAGTACGGGCAGTCGAAGCCCTTCAGCCGCGCGGCCTCCTTGCTGATGATAAGGTCGTAGGAGATCGGGCCGACGAGGTTGCAGTCGGCGATGGGCTCCTTCTGGTGCTTGCGCACGATGGTCTGGTCCTCGACGGTGTCGCGCATGTGGAAGCTCGGCGTCTCGACCATGGCCAGCAGGGCGATGTTCGGCTTCTCGACGCCGAAGGACTTGAGCACCTGCACCATGTTCTTGGCGACCTCGACACGGGCGTCGGCGCTCGGGTCGATGAGCAGAGTCACGTCGGAGATCGCCAGCAGCCTGTCATAGCCGGGGATCTTGAGCATGACGATGTCGGTGACCAGCGCGTCCTTGACGAGCAGGTGGTTGGCCTTGTTCAGAACCGGCATCAGGAAGTCCCGGGTCTGGGTGTTGCCGCGCATGAGCACGTCGGCCTTGTCGGCGTTGATCATTTCGATCGCAAAGCGCACCGGGCTGGTGCCGTCCGCTACCGGCTGGATGTCGTATTTGCGGTCCTGACAGCCGATCTTTTCCAGAACTGCGCGGATCTTCTCATAGTTGCCGACGAGGACGGGCTTGACCCAGCCCTCGCTCTCGGCCTCGAAAAGGCCGGTCAGAATATTTTCCGCGTCTGCGCCCGCGACGGCGACGCGCATCGGATGGTCAAGGCTTCTGGCCTTGTCAATGATGGCCTGAAACACTTCGGCATGCTGTTCGCTCATAGAATCCTCCTGCAATCGGTTCATCTCATCCCGGCGCTCCGGGACAGGTGCATTGTATCACAGTGCTGCACAAAATTCCAGCGTAATTACGGATTTTGTCGGATTTATTTCTTTTTTCGTCCGAAGACTCCGCGACCGGCTTCCGCTTCCGCCTCGCCCATGGAGGCCGCGAACTGGCGCAGCAGCTCCTTCTGCGAGCTCGTCAGATTCTTCGGGACCTTGACCGAAACGGTCACGAACTGGTCGCCCCGCCCGGAGCCGCGCAGATAGGGGATGCCCTTGCCGCGCAGGCGGAACACCGCGCCGGGCTGCGTCCCCTCGGGGATGGTGAGCTTGACCTTGCCGTCGAGCGTGGGGACCTCCACCTCCGCGCCGAGCGCGGCCTGGGCGTAGCTGATCTCCTGCTCGAGCAGGACGGAGGTGCCGTCGCGCTCGAAACGGGGATGCGGCTTCACGCTGACGGTCACCAGCAGATCGCCGGCGGAGCCGCCGTTGATCCCCGCGTTCCCTGCGCCGGTTTTGGAGATGGTCTGTCCGTCGTCGATGCCGGCGGGGACCTTGACCTCCACCTTGTGCTGGCGGCGGATGCTGCCCATGCCCCGGCAGCTCTTGCAGGGTTGGTGGATGATCTTGCCGGTGCCGCGGCACTTGGAGCAGGGGGCGCTGGACTGCATCACGCCGAAGGGCGTGCGCTGATTGACCGTCACGCGGCCGGTGCCCTTGCAGTCGGGGCAGATCTCCGGCGTCGTGCCGGGGGCGCAGCCGCTGCCCTTGCAGTCGTCGCAGAGCTCCACGCGGCCCACCGTGACTTCCTTCTTGCAGCCGAAGGCCGCCTCCTCGAAGCTGATGTTGAGCGTGGCGCGCAGATTGTCGCCCTTGCGCGGGGCGTTCGGGTTGGTGCGCGAGGCGCCGCCGAAGCCCCCGAAGATGTCGCCGAAGATATCGCCCAGATCGCCGAAGCCGCTGAAGCCGCCGAAGCCCCCGAAGCCGTCGAAGCCGCCGTAGCCGCCCGCGCCCATATTGGGGTCGAAGGCTGCGAAGCCGAACTGGTCGTACTTCTTGCGCTTGTCCTCGTCCGACAGGACCTCATAGGCCTCGTTGGCCTCCTTGAAGCGCTCCTCGCAGGCCTTGTCGCCGGGGTGCAGATCGGGGTGGTTTTCCTTGGTCAGCTTCCGGAATGCTTTTTTGATTTCATCTGCCGAGGCGTCCTTGCCGACGCCCAGCACCTCATAGTAATCTCTTTTTTCGGCCATACACAGGCCTCCTCATATACACGCTCTTAGGCGGAGTATATGCTCCGCCTAAGACTGGATTCAAAATGCTGTGCGGGTGGACTTACTTGTCGTCGTCGACCACAGTGTAGTCGGCGTCGTAGTAGTCCTGACCGCCCTGGCCGCCGGGATTCGGGCCGCCCTGGGTGGGATCGAAGCCCGCGCCCTGCGCGCCGCCCTGCGCCTGATAGAGCTTCTCGGAGATCTTGTAGAAGGCCTGGGTCAGCTCCTCGGTCGCGGCCTTGATGGCGGCGGTGTCGGTGCCGGTGAGCGCCTGCTTGAGAGCCTGGAGCTTGCCCTCGACCTCGGCCCTGTCGGCGGGATCGAGCTTGTCGCCCAGCTCGCTGAGGGTCTTCTCGGTCTGATAGGCCATCTGGTCGCCCTGGTTGCGGGTGTCGACCTCGTCCTTACGCTTCTTGTCCTCGGCGGCGTACATCTCGGCCTCCTTGACAGCCTTGTCGATGTCCTCCTTGGACATGTTGGAGGAGGCGGTGATGGTGATGTGCTGCTCCTTGCCGGTGCCGAGATCCTTCGCGGAAACGTTCACGATGCCGTTGGCGTCGATATCGAAGGTGACCTCGATCTGCGGCACGCCGCGGCGTGCCGGGGCGATGCCGTCCAGATGGAAGCGGCCGAGGCTCTTGTTGTAGGCCGCCATCTCACGCTCGCCCTGCAGGACGTTGACCTCAACGGAGGTCTGGTTGTCAGCGGCGGTGGAGAAGACCTGGCTCTTACGGGTCGGGATGGTGGTGTTGCGCTCGATCAGTCTGGTGCACACGCCGCCGAGCGTCTCGATGCCCAGGGACAGAGGCGTCACGTCCAGCAGCACGATGTCCTTGACATGGCCGCCCAGCACGCCGCCCTGAATGGCCGCGCCGATGGCGACGCACTCGTCGGGGTTGATGCCCTTGAAGCCTTCCTTGCCGGTCAGGGACTTGACCATGTCCTGCACCGCGGGGATACGGGTGGAGCCGCCGACGAGCAGCACCTTGCTGATGTCGGAGGGCTTGAGGCCGGAGTCGGACAGCGCCTGCTTGACGGGGCCCGCGGTCTTCTCGACCAGGTGGTGGGTCAGCTCGTTGAACTTGGCCCTGGTCAGCGTGACGTCAAGATGCTTGGGGCCGGTGGCGTCCGCGGTGATGTAGGGCAGGTTGATGTTCGATGTGGTCACGCCGGACAGCTCGATCTTCGCCTTCTCGGCGGCCTCACGCAGACGCTGCATGGCAACGCGGTCGGCGGACAGGTCGATGCCCTCGTTCTTCTTGAACTCGCTGACAAGGTAGTCGGTGACGCAGGCGTCGAAGTCGTCGCCGCCGAGGCGGTTGTTGCCGGCGGTGGCCAGAACCTCGATCACGCCGTCGCCGATCTCGAGCACGGACACGTCGAAGGTGCCGCCGCCGAGGTCGTAGACCATGATCTTCTGGTCGCTCTCCTTGTCCACGCCGTAGGCCAGAGCCGCGGCGGTGGGCTCGTTGATGATGCGCTTGACGTCGAGACCGGCGATCCTGCCGGCGTCCTTGGTGGCCTGACGCTGGGCGTCGGTGAAGTAGGCGGGGACGGTGATGACGGCCTCGGTGACGGTCTCGCCCAGATACGCCTCGGCGTCGGCCTTCAGCTTCTGCAGCACCATCGCGGAGATCTCCTGCGGGGTGTAGGACTTGCCGTCCACGGTGACCTTGTAGTTGGAGCCCATCTCGCGCTTGATGGAGGAGATGGTGCGGTCGGGGTTGGTGACGGCCTGACGCTTGGCGACCTGGCCGACCATACGCTCGCCTGTCTTGGCGAAGGCGACGACAGACGGGGTGGTGCGGGCGCCCTCGGCGTTGGCGATGACGACGGGCTCGCCGCCCTCAAGCACGGCGACGCAGCTGTTGGTGGTGCCCAAATCTATACCGATAATCTTACTCATTGTTGTTTCCTCCTGTTTATGTCATATTTTTTCTTAACAAATATTATGCTTAACGGCGCAACGCCGGTAAGTTTCTGATTAATTCGCGACTTTTACCATCGCGTGGCGGACGATCTTGTCGCCCATGACGAAGCCCTGCTGAAAGACTTCGACGATCTCGTTTTCGCCCTTCTCGGGGTCGTCCACATGCATGACCGCGTTGTGGAAGGCCGGATCGAATTTCTTCCCGAGGCAGTCCATCGGCGTCACGCCCAGCTTCTCCATGATGCCGTTGAACTGGGCCATGATCATCTCGACGCCTTTTTTGTAAGCCTCGTCCTCGGTGGGCTGGGCCAGGGCGCGGATCAGGTTGTCGTACACCGGCAGGAAGGACTTGAGGGTGTTGGCCCTGATGTCGCCGTACAGCGCGTCCTTCTCCTTCTGGCTGCGCCTGCGGAAGTTGTCATACTCGGCGCAGATGCGCAGATAGCGGTCGTTCAGCGCGGCGAGCTCGTCGGGCTTTTTCTCCCCGGCGGTCTGTTCGGCCGGTTTTTCCTCTTCGGGTTTTGCCTCTTCGGCTTTGGTCTCCTCCGCCTCGGGCGTCTCGGGCGGCAGCTCCGCCTCTTCCTTCGGCGCGGCCTCTTCGGCCTTTGTCTCTTCCGGGACCGCCTCCGCGGTCTCTTTCTTTTCCTTATTCATGCTTGTCTCCCTTGACGATCAGTTTGTTGTGCAGGCCCTCGGGCGGCGCGTCCCCGCTGCCGAGCCTTCTGGAGAGCCCGGCGGCCAGGATGGAGAGCTTCGCGGCGACGGTGGAATAATCCATCCGCGTCGGCCCGACGACCCCGATCATCCCTTTTGTATTGTCGCCCGCGTCATAGGTCGCGATGACGACGCTGGAATCCTTCAGCTCCTCGGCCACGTTCTCCGGGCCGATGAGGACCTTGATCTCCCCCGCCCCTGTCGGCGTCTGATCCGGGGGCAGCAGGTAGCCGCCGCCGGAGAGATAACCCATGAGCCGGTGCGCCTTGTCCGGATCGCGAAACTCCGGCTGACTGAGCAGGCGGTTTTCGCCGCTGACGAAGGAGGTCGGCGTCCCGGCGTCGGAGAGCACCTCGATGGCGAAGGCCGCGATGACGGAGGTGATGCCCATGGTATCGTCCGCGGCGCGCTCGGTGGAATTGATGAGCAGCGGCGTGATCTGGTCGTCCGTGATGCCGGTGAAGCCGGAGTTGAACAGGGCCGAGAGCCGCTGCACCAGCCGCTGGTCCACGGAGACGGGCAGGCGGACGAGCTTGTTCTTGACTGTGTTGTCCGAGAGCATCACGACGAGGATGAAGGTGTTGGCGTCGACGTAGATGATGTCGAAGCGCTTGATGGTCACCGCCGTGCGCGTGGTCAGCGCCAGAGCCGGATAGTCGGTGAGCTGGGAGGCCAGACGGCTGACGCTGTCGATGGTGTCGTCCAGCTCGCGCAGCCGCTGGTTCATGCGGCGGTTGAGCTCCTCCGTCTCCTCCAGGCTGAGCTTCTGCTTCTGCATCAGCTCGTTGACGTACATGCGGTAGCCCATCGGGGTCGGCACGCGTCCGGCGGAGGTGTGCGGCTGTTCGAGGTAGCCGAGGCTGACCAGCTCCGCAAGCTCGTTGCGGATGGTGGCCGAGGAGCAGCCGAGCCCCGCGCTCTGCGCGATGGCCTTGCTGCCGACCGGCTCGGCCGTGCGGACGTATTCGTCCACGACAGCGGCCAGGATCTTCTTTTTTCTCTCGCTTAACACCATGCTGCACCTGCTCCTGAGCGGTTTAGCACTCGACTCGTCCGACTGTTGGCACTCTCGTCTTTCGAGTGCTAATATAGCATCCGCCGCCCGCTTTGTCAAGGGTCATGCGACCCGAATCGAAAAAGTTCACAGTTTAAACAAAAGAGAAAGAGTTCTTCCTGAGTTTTTATTATTTACCAAATTTGAAGCATTAACTTTATATAAAAAGTACAATTCGTTTTTCTTTACAAGCTCTGAGGGAAGGAGTAAAATGTTGTTATGATAGCATTGACCTAATATCACACCAAAGGAGGCGCACAGGTATGCTGGACCAAAGCTTTTGCGAGGTCTATGATAAATTCAAGCTCCAGTTCTACCGCAGGGTGTTTGATCTTGTGCGGGAACAGGACGGCTCTCTCTCGGCCATGGAGGCTTTTTCCCTTGAGGTCATCAACATGCTCGATCAGCCCACCGTCGGGCAGTTCGCGGATTTCCTCAAAATCTCCCAGTCCAACGCCACCTACAAGGTCAACAACCTCATCAAGAAAGGCTATCTGGAGCGGCAGAACTCCACCTGCGACCGCCGGGAATACCATCTGATCCTCACCGAGAAATTCCACAGGTACATGGACATCTACGCAAATTACGAGAGAACGGTGATGGAGCGCGTGGTGCAGCGCATACCGCCGGAGGACGTGGAGTGCTTTGACCGCATCCTGCGCATCATGTCCGCCGAGCTGATGAACGAGTGTACAAAGTAATCTCATCCGCTTACCCGCATATACTTAGGAAAGGAACATGACCATGAACGAAACGGCCGCTCCCGCCCTGCGCCTGAACTACAAGCGCACCTTCCTGATCGGCTTTGCCTTCTTCGGCATCCTGCTGCTCTGGCAGGTGTACGACTCCTGGTGCCCCACCTTTTTGACGGACATCTTCGCGCGGCGCATGTACGGGCTCTCCTCCGCCCAGCTCAAGGCGGGCGATCCCGAAAAGATCCTGAACGTGCAGTGGCTGGTCGGCATCATCATGGCCTGTGACAATCTGGCCGCGCTGATCCTGCTGCCCATCTTCGGCAACCTCTCCGACAAAACCGTGACGCCCATCGGCAAGCGCATGCCCTACATCCTGACGGGCACCTTCGTCTCTGCGATCGCCTTCCCCTTTATCCCGCTCTTCTTCCACAACAACAACATCGTCGGCATGGTGATCCTTATGGGGATCGTGCTGATGTTCATGATGATGTACCGCAACCCCGCCGTGGCCCTCATGCCCGACATCACGCCCAAGCCCCTGCGCGCCAAGGCCAACGGCATCATCAACATCATGGGCTATCTGGGCGGCGCTTTCGCCACGGTCCTGGGCATCTTCCTCAAGCTCTCGGACTACATCAACGCCGCCGACGAGGCGCGCAAGGTCTGGACGATCGAGCTGCCCTTCCTGATCGCCTCGGTGCTGATGGTCATCTCCGCGCTGGTGCTGTTCTTCACGGTGCGGGAGAACGACATCCATGAGGAGATGAAGGACCAGATGGCCGAGGGCGAGCGCCTGGCGGCCATCGCCACCCCGGTCGACGACGACAAGCCGATGTCGAAGGAAAACAGGACCATGCTGCTGGCCATCCTCGGCGCGGAGTTTCTGTGGTTCATGTCCGACAACGCCATCGGCACCTACATCGGCAATTACGTCATCTACTATCTCAACTCCGTGTCCAGCGCGACGATGGTGCTGACCATCGCGGGCGGTCTCGCCTCGGTGATCGGCTTTGCGATCGCGGGCGGCATCGCGGACAAAATCGGCCGCAAGTGGACGATCTCCTGCGGTCTCGGCATCACCTTCCTCGCTCTGATCATCATGTGCACGGTCTCCCCCACCGGCGTCACCGCGGCGAACGCCGCGCACGGGGAATTCACCTTCCCCGCCATCCTCTATGTCGTCTGGGCCATCAAGGGCTTCGGCATGGCGCTGGTGCACAACTGCTCCTTCCCGATGGTGGTGGAGCTGTGCTCCTCGAAGAAGATCGGCAAGTTCACCGGCTACTACTACGCGGCCAGCATGTCCGCCCAGACCGTTACGCCCATCCTGCTGGGTCTCGTGTTCAACGTGACGGGCGCCTGGCGCACCCTGCCGGTCTACTCCATGATCCTGACGGTG
>JAILNC010000132.1 GCA_024691985.1 Oscillospiraceae bacterium
TTCAAAAAGCTGCGCGGCAAGGGCCGCCTGACGCCGAACGACGTCAAGGAGGCCATGCGCGAGGTGCGCATGGCGCTGCTGGAGGCCGACGTCAGCTACAAGGTGGTCAAGGACTTCACGAAGTCCGTCACCGAGAAGGCCGTCGGCTCCGACGTGCTCGAGGCGCTCAACCCCGCGCAGATGGTCATCAAGATCGTCAACCAGGAGCTGTGCTCCCTGATGGGCGGGCAGAACCAGAAGCTGAACATCGGCCCGAAGTCGCCGAGTGTCGTGATGCTGGTCGGCCTGCAGGGCGCGGGCAAGACCACCAACGGCGCGAAGCTCGCCGCGTACATGCGCAGGCAGGGCAAGCGCCCGCTGCTCGCCGCGTGCGACATCTACCGCCCCGCCGCCATCAAGCAGCTCGAGACCGTGGGCGCGCAGCTGGACATCCCGGTGTTCCAGATGGGGCAGACGAATCCCGTCGACATCGCGAAGGCCGCCGTGGAGCACGCGAAAAAGCACGGCAACGACCTCGTCTTCCTCGACACCGCGGGCCGCCTGCACATCGACGAGCAGCTCATGGACGAGCTGAAGAACATCAAGGCCGCCGTGGAGCCCGCGGAGATCCTGCTGACGGTCGACGCCATGACCGGCCAGGACGCCGTCAACGCGGCAAGCGCCTTCGATCAGGCCCTCGGCATCACGGGCGTGCTGCTCACGAAGCTCGACGGCGACGCCAGGGGCGGCGCGGCCCTGTCCATCACGGCGGCGACCGGCAAGCCCATCAAGTTCGTCGGCACGGGCGAGAAGCTCGACGCGATTGAGCCCTTCCACCCGGATCGCATGGCCTCGCGCATCCTCGGCATGGGCGACATGCTCACCCTCATCGAGAAGGCCGAGCAGAGCTTCGACGAGAAGAAGGCCCTCGAGGCTGCCGAGAAGCTGCGCGCCAACCGCTTCACGCTGTCGGACTATCTCGAGCAGATGGGCCAGCTCAAAAACATGGGCGACCTCGAGAGCATCATGGGGATGATCCCGGGGCTCGACGCCAAGGCGCTCAAGGGCGCGAAGCTCGACGAGAAGGCCATGGCGCGGCAGGAGGCCATCATCCTCTCGATGACGCCCGCCGAGCGCGAGAACCCCGCCATCCTCAACTCCAGCCGCAAGAAGCGCATCGCCTCCGGCTCCGGCACCTCGGTCGTGGACGTCAACCGCCTCGTCAAGCAGTTCGACGCCATGCAGCAGATGACGAAGCAGCTCTCCGGCAAGAACATGAAGAAGCTGCAGAAGAAGATGGGCAAGATGGGCGGCGGCTTCCCCGGATTCGGAGGAGGTTTCCCCGGCTTCTGAGGAGACCGCGACCGTCGGGGCACCGGCCCCTGCGAAAATGACGGGGATTCAGGATACGCAAGCAGAGCCGTGAAAGGCTTTGTCATATATTTTATCATTTGCAAATACTACATGGAGGTGAAACGACATGGTTAAAATCAGACTTCGCAGAATGGGCGCCAAGAAGGCTCCGTACTACCGCATCGTCGTTGCGGATTCCCGCAGCCCGCGCGACGGACGCTTCATCGAGGAGCTCGGCATCTACGATCCGATGGCCGACGGCGAGAAGATCAAGGTCGACATGGAGCGCGCAAAGTACTGGATCTCGAACGGCGCACAGCCCACCGATACCGTCCGCGGTCTGCTCAAGAAAATCGAGGCCTAAGGAGTCCTTAGCATGAAAGAGCTTTTGACCTACATCGTACAGAGCCTGGTGGATGATCCCGCTCAGGTCTCTGTGACCGAGCGCAAGGCCGACGGCGAAATCATCTTTGAGGTGCGCGTCGCCGACGGCGATATGGGCAAGGTCATCGGCCGCAACGGCAGGATCGTCAAGCAGATCCGCGTTCTGATGCGGGCCGTCGCCCAGAGAAAGGGCAAAAAGGTTTCTGTCGAGATCATGGATTGATCGCAAAAAATCCCGCCAAAGGCGGGATTTTTTGATGCCAGAATTTACATTCCGTCTGTATTTTCGCGCGGGATTCTGTTATACTGCAAGCATAAGCGATCCAAGCCTGAACGACCGGGAGGGAGATACTATGAAAAAGAGCAAAAGATTGATCGCCGTGCTGCTGATCGTCGTGATGACGCTCGCGCTTGCGGGCTGCGGCTTTGTCAGCCAGATGACCATGGCCGTGTGGAAAATGGGGAGGCTCAGGAGCTACCGCATGGACATGGATATGGATATGGAGATCATCATATCCGTGCTGGGGCAGTCGATGAATATGGATATGGAGCTGGGCAGCAAGTCGGACATCAGCCTCAAGCCCGAAAGGACAAAGAGCACCATGAGCGTCGGCATGTTCGGCGAGGAGTTCTCGGTGCTCAGCTACACGGACAAAACCGATAAGCAGACCGTGACCTACTCCTCCCAGGACGGCGGAAAGACCTGGAGCAAGCAGACCGAGGAGAACAAGGCCCAGGACAAGAAGACAAACAAGCAGAGCTTCACGGCGCTGCTCAAGCTCGCCTCCGGCTTTGAGAAGACCGGCACCGAGACCGTGCGCGGCTCCGAGGCCACCGTGTACGCGGGCGTGATCAACGGCGCGGACCTGGCAAGCGTGACGGAGGTCTCCGAAGCGCTCGGGAATGCTTTCTCCGCGATGAACATGTCCGCGGAGGATCTGAAGATCGAGGATCTCGGCACCGTCCCGGTCACCATCGCCATCGACAACAAGAGCAGCATGATCGTGCGCTATACCCTGGATCTGACCGAGTTCATGAGCAATATGATGCCCGTCGTGATGGAGTCCATCATGGCCGAGACCCAGAAGGAATCCGGGCTGGAGGGCCTTGACCTGAGCATGCTGGGCTTTTCCGTGGAGACCGGGCGCGTCTTCGCCACGGTGGAGCTCTATGACTTCAACGAGGTCGGCGAGATCGAGATCCCGGCGGCGGCGCTGGAAGCCGAAGAGGCCGCGGCCTGAGACGATGGAGAAAAAAGCCTTCATTGAGGCGGGGCGCATCGTCAATACCCACGGCGTACAGGGCGAGGTCAAGATCGAGGTCTGGCTCGACTCGCCGCAGTTTTTCAAGAGCTTCAGGCGGCTGACGTTCGCGGGCGGGGCGGAGAAGAAGATCCTCTCCGCCCGCGCGCACAAGGGCTTCGTGATCGCGAAGCTCGAGGGCGTGGACGACGTGAACGCCGCCATGGCGCTGAAAAACAAGACAGTCTCCGTCCGGCGCGAGGACGCGAGGCTCCCGAAGGGGGCGTTCTTCCTGCAGGACATTTTGGGCGCGCGGGTCGTGGACGAAGCCGGGGAAGAGGTCGGCGTGCTCGCGGACGTGCTCGAGACCCCGGCCTCCAACGTCTACGTGGTAAAAGGGGAGCGCGAGCACCTCATCCCCGCTGTGCCGGAGTTCATCAAAAAAACCGACGCGGATGCGGGGCTGATCACCGTGCATCTGATCGAGGGCATGTAATGAGGATAGACATACTGACGCTTTTCCCCGATACGGTTTCCGCCGTGCTGCACGAGAGCATCATCGGCCGCGCGGCGAAGAAGGGAATCGTGGAGATCAACTGCGTCCAGATCCGGGATTTCACCGAGAACAGACAGAAGCAGGTGGACGACTACCCCTACGGCGGGGGCTTCGGCTGCGTGATGATGGCCCAGCCGCTCAAGAGCTGTCTGGAGCAGGTTATGGCGGACGCGGGAGAGCGGCGCAGCCGCGTGATCTACCTGTCTCCGCAGGGGCAGCCCTACACCCAGGAGACGGCCAGACGCCTGCAGCGCGGCTATGACCATCTCGTGCTGGTCTGCGGCCACTACGAGGGCGTGGACGAGCGCTTCATCGAGACCTGCGTCGACGAGGAGATATCGCTCGGCGACTTTGTGCTGACCGGGGGTGAGATCGCCGCCATGGCCGTGGCCGACTCGGTATGCCGTCTGGTGCCCGGAGTGCTGGCCGACGAGCAGTGCTACATCGGCGAGAGCCACTGGGACGGGCTGCTGGAATACCCGCAGTATACCAGACCCGAGCTCTGGGAGGGCCGCGCCGTGCCCGAGGTGCTCTTAAACGGCGACCACGCGCGGATCGAGAAATGGAGAAGGAAACAGCAGCTCCGGCGCACCAGAGACAAGCGGCCGGATCTGTACGCCGCCTTTGAGGCGAGAAACGGGGAGGATGAAAAGCTCATGCGGGAGATCGAAAGGGACGAGGGGCGCAAAAAGCTCTGCGAGCCCGTGACATACAGACCGGCGGAAGCGGAGGATATCCCCCGCATCCTCGAGATCGTGCAGGATGCGCGGGAGAGTCTCGGCCGCTTTCACGTCGACCAGTGGCAGGGACCGTATCCCGGCGCGGAGCGCTTCCAGGAGGATATACGCCTCAAGCAGTGCTTCATCCTCGAAAGTGCCGGCGAGGTCTTCGGCTTCTTCGTGCTCAGCACCCTGCCGGAGCCGGACTACGACGCCATCACCGACGGCAAGTGGTCGGGCGACGTGCCCTACTGCGTGCTGCACCGCTGCGCCGTGGCGAAGGAATACCGCGGCAGCGGGGCCGCGCAGGCGCTCATCCGCTGCGTCGAGGCGCAGGCCCGCGTCTACGGGCTCAAATGCATAAGGGTGGACACCCACAGGAAGAATAAGCCCATGCAGAATCTGCTGCGCGAGAGCGGCTTTCGCTACCGCGGCAACATCCACGTGGACGCCGAGCCGGGGCACGACCCCCACCGGCAGGCGTTTGAGAAGCTTCTGAAAGATAAAAAATAATATGGACCTGACCGACTACAAGGAGATCCGCGCCCTGCTCGAGCGGCACGGCTTCCGCTTCTCGAAGGCGCTGGGGCAGAACTTCCTGACCGCCGCCTGGGTGCCGCGGGATATCGCGGAGGCGGCGGGGCTCGACGCGGAGACCGGCGTGCTCGAGATCGGCCCCGGCGTCGGCTGCCTGACGCGCGAGCTCTCCCTGCGCGCAGGAAAGGTCGTGAGCGTGGAGCTCGACCGCTCGCTGCAGCCCGTGCTGGCGGAGACGCTGACGGGCTGCGAAAACGTCGAGGTCGTCTTCGGCGATATCTTAAAGCAGGACATCCCCGCCCTGCTCGAAGAGACTATGCCCGGACTGCGGCACGTCGTGTGTGCGAATCTCCCCTACAACGTCACGACCCCGGTGCTGACGGCCCTGCTCGGCTGCGGCTGCTTCGAGACGCTCACCGTCATGATCCAGCGCGAGGTCGCAAGGCGCATCTGCGCACCGCCGAACACGCCGGACTACGGCGCCTTCGGCATCTTCGTGCAGTGGCACGCGCAGACAGAGCTTTTGTTCGACGTGCCGCCCTCCTGCTTCGTGCCCCAGCCGAAGGTGACCAGCTCCGTCATACGCCTCACCCGGCGCGCATCGCCTCCCGTGCCCGTCACGGACGAGGCGCTGCTGTTCAGGATCGTGCGCGCCGCCTTCAACCAGCGGCGCAAGACCCTCGTCAACGCCCTGGCCTCGCAGGTCCCCGGCGTGACGAAGGAGATGGCGGGGCAGACGCTCGAAGTGCTCGGATATGATACACGGATACGGGGAGAAGCGCTGGATATTGGTGGATTTGCAAAAATAACGGACAAAATCCGTACGATTCAAAATGCGGATTTGTGATGAATATGTATTGCACAAACCCGGCGATTTGTGGTAATCTAACTGGTGGCAAACAATATTATATTTACCATAGAAAGGAAAGATAACATGAGCAAAAAGTACGTCTATCTGTTCTCCGAGGGCAATGCCAAGATGCGTGAGCTGCTCGGCGGCAAGGGCGCGAACCTCGCCGAGATGAGCAACATCGGTCTGCCCGTCCCCCAGGGCTTCACCATCACCACCGAGGCCTGCACCCAGTATTACGAGGACGGCCGTCAGATCAATGACGAGATCATGGCGGAGATCATGAAGAACGTCGAGATCATGGAGCAGATCAACGGCAAGAAGTTCGGCGACCTCGAGAATCCCCTGCTGGTCTCCGTCCGTTCCGGCGCCCGCGCCTCCATGCCCGGCATGATGGACACCATCCTCAACCTCGGCCTGAATGACGACGTCGTCGCCGCCATGATCGCCGGCAACCCCGATCCCAAGTTCGAGCGCTTCGTCTATGACTCCTACCGCCGCTTCATCCAGATGTTCTCCGACGTCGTCATGGAAGTCGGCAAGAAGTACTTCGAGCAGCTCATCGACGCGATGAAGGAAGCCAAGGGCGTCACCTACGACGTCGAGCTCACTGCCGCCGACCTCAAGGAGCTGGCCGAGCAGTTCAAGGCCGAGTACAAGAAGCAGCTCGGCGAGGACTTCCCCTCCGACCCCGTCGTGCAGCTCAAGGAAGCCATCCGCGCCGTGTTCCGCTCCTGGGACAACCCCCGCGCCAACTACTACAGACAGCAGAACGACATCCCCTACTCCTGGGGCACCGCCGTCAACGTCATGCCGATGGTCTTCGGCAACCTGAACGAC
>JAILNC010000117.1 GCA_024691985.1 Oscillospiraceae bacterium
CCCTCGGACACGGGATATACGCAGGAAGCGACCAGCGAACGCGCGCCCTTCACCTCCACGAGGCATACGCGGCAGGAACCGCGGCTGCACTCGCCGTCGTTGAAAGAGCAGAGCGTCGGGATCTCGTATCCGCACTGACGGGCGGCTTCGAGTATCGTGAGACTGTCGTCAACGCAGTATGACTGACCCTCTATTTTTATATTTACATTTCCCATTGTATTTTCCTTTCCTCGTTTCAGGCGGGAGAACGGTACAGATAATGTGCAATTAGCAATTAGCAATGTGCAATGACGTCTGAGAAATCATAACGGTAAGCTTATCTCCGCTCCGGAAGATCTGTGATTTCCGGCTTCCGACGGGGCGGTGAAAAGCCAGCGGTCTTTTCTTTGTCCGGCGCAATTGCAAATTGCACATCGCACATTGCACATTAATCAGCTCCGCGATCCGGACTGAACGGACGAAACATCACTGTCGCCCGGGCTTACTCCACATATATGGCGCCGAATTTGCAGGATGCTATGCACATACCGCACCTGACGCACTCTGACGGATCTATCTCGAAAACGGTCTTGCCCACTGTGCCGGAGATGGCGTTCACCGGGCAGTTGCGGGCGCAGAGACTGCACTTGCGGCACTTGTCCGGATCTATCTTGTAGGTGATGAGGTTCTTGCAGACCTTCGCGGGGCAGCGTTTCTCCTCGATATGGGCGAGATACTCGTCCCTGAACTTGGCGATGGTGGACATGATCGGGTTCGCCGCGGTCTGGCCGAGAGCGCACAGGGCGTTCGACTTGCAGGCCTCGCTTATCTCGTTCAGCTCGTCGAAATCCTTCATCGTGCCTCTGCCCGAGGTGATGCGGTCAAGTATCTCCAGCATGCGCTTGGTGCCTATACGGCAGGGCGTGCACTTGCCGCAGGACTCGTCGCAGATGAACTCCATGTAGAACTTCGCCACGTCCACCATGCAGTTGTCCTCGTCCATGACTATCGCGCCGCCGGAGCCCATCATCGAGCCCGCCGCGACCATGTTGTCAAAGTCGATGGGGGTGTCAAGGTCCTCTTTGGTGAGGCAGCCGCCGGAGGGGCCGCCGGTCTGGATCGCCTTGAACTCCTTGCCGTTCTGGATGCCGCCGCCGATGTCGTAGATCAGCTCGCGCAGAGTGGTGCCCATGGGGATCTCCACAAGGCCGATGTTGTTGACCTTGCCGCCCAGGCAGAACACCTTCGTGCCTTTGGAGCGCTCGGTGCCGTAGCAGGTGAACTTGTCAAGCCCTTCGCGCAGGATGTACGGGACGGTGGCCAGGGTCTCCACGTTGTTGACGATGGTCGGCTTGTTCCACAGACCGGAGACCGCCGGGAAAGGCGGACGGGGCCTGGGCATGCCGCGCAGACCCATAATTGAATTGAGCAGAGCCGTCTCCTCGCCGCAGACGAACGCGCCCGCGCCCAGGCGCACGTGCGCCCTGAAGGAGAAGCCCGTGCCGAGGATGTTATCGCCCAGAAGCCCCAGCTCCTCGGCTTTGGCTATGGTCTGCCTGATCCTCTGTACGGCGCGGGGATACTCCGCCCTGATGTAGAAATAACCCTCGTGGGCGCCGATCGCGTAGCCGGCGATCGCCATGCCCTCGATGACCGCGAGGGGGTTGTCCTCAAGCACGCTGCGGTCCATGAAAGCGCCGGGGTCGCCCTCGTCGCCGTTGCAGACCACGTACTTCTCGTCGCTCTGCTGGGCGTAGGCGAACTGCCACTTCCTGCCGGTGGGGAATCCGCCGCCGCCGCGGCCGCGCAGGCCGGAGTCGAGCACGAGCTGCACGACCTGGGCCGGGTCCATGTTCACGGCGTTCAGGAATCCCTGATATCCGCCGCAGCCGAGAGCCTCCTCGATCCTGTCGGGATCGATGACGCCGCAGCCGTGAAGAGCGATCCTCTTCTGCTTTTTATAGTAAGGTATGTCCTCCATGTGGGGGCATTTGGTACCGGTCTTCGGGTCGACGTAGACGAGCCTGTCCACGACGTTGCCGCCGATAAGGTCCTCTTTGACGATCTCCTCAACGTCCTCGGCCTTCACAAGCCTGTAAAGGGTGTTCTCGGGGTAGATCTTCACGAAGGGACCCTGAGAGCAGAGGCCGAAGCATCCGACCACGCGGATCTCGACCTTGTCCTGAAGGCTGTATTCCTCAATATAGGCCTCAAGCTTCTCCTTGATGCCCATTGTGTCCGCCGCGATGCAGCCCGTGCCGCCGCAGAGCATGACGTAACGCTTGCCGTCCGCGCCCGTGAACTTGGTGTCAAGCTGCTTCGTGTACTCGCCGATGGCGGTCCTGAGTTCCTGCTGATTCTTAAACATAGCCATACCTCCTTACACCGCCGCAGCGTCGAGCTTGCGG
>JAILNC010000023.1 GCA_024691985.1 Oscillospiraceae bacterium
CCCCCCTCGGCAAAGAGGGCCTTGAGCGTCTTGGTACAGCCGCGGCCCAGGGGGCGGATGCGGTCGCCGGGCCTGCGCCCGGTGCAGAAAAGGTCGGATGCTATCATCTCATATTTGAGATAAGAAGTCTTGAACAAGTCGTGAATTTCTCCCGCGTAAACGGCCTTTTCGGCCAGAAGCGACAGCCCGGCCTCCGGCAGGGGGAGCGGCACGCCCGGCACGATGCGCCTCTCGGGCAGGCGCTTTTCCGCCGCGGGGGCGAGATACAGGCGTCCCCCCTCCCGCCGGAGCACCGCGCCCGGCAGCTCGAGCAGGGCGTATTCCGTGCCCGTGAGAAAGGCGAGGACCCTGTCGGTATGCGCCAGAGACAGCCCCGGCAGCAGCGCGCGCACGACGCGCGAGGACAGCGCCGGATGCAGAGCCGCGAGGGGGGCGAGCGGGAGACTCTCCCCGTCGAAATGCGCTGCGAGGAAGCGCTGCGCCTCGGCGGACAAATACTCCTCGTCCCGGGCGCTGAGAGCCGCCGCGCGGGCCGCGGCCTCCGCAAAGCGGGGGTTGATCCGCTTCAGCGCCGGGACGGCGTGATGCCGGATCAGGTTGCGGGCATAGTCGTCGCTGCGGTTCGTGCTGTCCTCCACGTGGGGGACCTTGTTCTCCGCCAGATACGCCTCGATATCACGCCGGGAGACGCCCAGCATCGGCCGCACGATGCGCCCGCGCTTCGGCGGGATGCCGCGCAGCCCGGCGGCGCCGCTGCCGCGGGCGAGGTTGAACAGCAGGGTCTCTGCCAGATCGTCCCGCGTGTGGGCCGTGACGATCAGGCCGCAGCCCAGCTCGTCCGCCGCCTGCTCCAGAAAGGCGTAGCGCAGCCTGCGCCCCGCCTCCTCGAGTCCGAGGCCGTTCGCGGCGGCGTAGGCGGGCACGTCGCCGTGCCCGAGGCGGAAGGGGACGCCGTGCTCACGGCAGAAGTCCTCCACAAAGGCCGCGTCGCGCAGGGCCTCCTCGCCGCGGATGCCGTGCTCGAAATGCGCGGCGGCGACAGGCCGGCCCTCCGTGACCAGCAGGTGCAGCAGGCACATGGAGTCCGCCCCGCCGGACACGGCGCACAGCAGCTTCTCCCCGGCGATCAGCTCGCGGTCGAGCTCAATACTCGTCATCGCGCCGCTTTTCCAGCATGCTGAAGCTGGTGTACTCGGGCAGCCACAGGAGCTCCACGGTCCCGGTCTGGCCCTTGCGGTTTTTCAGAACGATCGCCTCGGCCAGATTGGGGTTCTCGCTCTCTTTGTTGTAGTAGCCGTCGCGGTAGAGGCCGATGACCACGTCCGCGTCCTGCTCGATGGCGCCCGACTCGCGCAGGTCGGAGAGCATGGGGCGCTTGTCCTGGCGCGACTCGTTGGCGCGCGAGAGCTGGCTCAGACACACGACCGGGACGGCCAGCTCCTTGGCCATGATCTTGAACATGCGGCTGATGTCGCTGACGGCCTGGGTGCGGCTCTCGTTCGACCAGCTGTGGCCGCTGCCCGCCGACTGCATCAACTGCAGGTAGTCCACGACCACGAGGCCGAGGTTCGGCACGCGGCGGCACTGGGCGTTCATGTCCGAGACCGTCAGCGTGGGGTTGTCGTCGATGCGGATGTCGGTGCCGCTCAGCGCCGTGGCGGCCGAGGTGATGTCGCGCCACTGCTGGTCGGAGAGCTGTCCGGTCAGCAGGTTCTGCGCGGGCACCAGCGCCGCGCGGGACAGCAGGCGCGTCACGAGCTGCTCGCGCGACATCTCCAGCGAGAAGATCGCGACGGTCTGGTGCTCGTTGAGCGCCGCGTGCAGGGCCATGTTCAGCGCGATGCTGGTCTTGCCCATGCCGGGGCGCGCCGCGATCAAAATCAGCTCAGAGCGGTTGAGACCCAGGGTCACGCGGTCGAGATCGGTCAGGCCCGTGGACAGGCCCGGGATCACCTTGCCGGAGCTTGCCGCTTCGTTCAGCCTCTCGAAGACGTTCTGTACCACGGAGGCCACGGGCACCAGCCCGCCGACGGCGCGGCCCTGCCGCAGGGCGTAGATGCGGCGCTCGGCGGCCTCGAGCATGGCGTCGGCCTCGCCGGAGCCCTCGTAGACCATTTTGTTGATCTCGTCGGCGGTCTCGCCCAGACGGCGCAGCAGCGCCCGGTCGCGCACGATGGCCGCGTATTCGAGGACGTTCGCCGCGGTGGGCGTGACGCGCATGATCTCCGCCAGATACTCCTCGCAGTTGTCCTGGTACACGCCGCGGACCTTCATCTGGTCGAGCACGGTGACCGGGTCGACGGGCTGCGCAAAGGAGAACATGGCGTAGATCGTCTCGAAGATATCGCGGTTGAGCTGGAGATAGAACTCGTCCGCCTTCAGCTTTTCCAGGACCTCCGGGATGCACCGGGGGTCGATGAGCATGGAGCCGATGACCGCCTGCTCCGCCGGGGCGGAGTAGGGCACCTTCCTGCCCAGCAGTTCATCCATGACAATACCTCTTTAAGAGAATGTGACTCTTTGTCATTCTGAGGAGCGCAAGCGGCGAAGAATCTTTTCTTTCGCATATACCGATACAGGATCCTTCGCTGGCGCTCAGGATGACATTATGCCTCGATGACCAGAAGATTGATGGTCCCGCTCGTCTCATAGCCGAGCTTGGCCTTGACGGTATAGCTGCCGAAGGTCTTGATCGGCTCGGCCTGGACGATCTTGTTCTTTTCGATCTCGATGCCGAACTGCTCCTTCAGAGCGTCGCTGATCTCCTGCGAGGTGACGGCGCCGAAGAGCTTCCCGGCCCCGCCCGCCCGGGCGCGGATGACGACCTGCACGCCCTCGAGCTTCTTCGCGTTCTCCGCGGCGAGCTGCTTCTCGCGCGCGATCTGGGCGGCCTTGGCCTTCTCTTTGAGCTTGAGCGCGTTGATGTTGTCGGTCGTGGCCTCGGCGGCCAGGCCGCGGGGGATGAGGTAGTTGCGGGCGTAGCCGCTGGAGACCTCCTTCATCTCGCCCTTCTTGCCCTGACCCTTCACATCCGCGTTGAAAATAACCTTCATATCCGTATGACTCCTTTATCTATCGTTTCGCATTTTCGTCGTTCAAATAGTCGTCGATCGCCGCGTAGAGCTTTTTGAGCGCTTCCTCCGTGTCGACGCCGGGCATCTGCATCGCCGCCGCGTTGCGGTTGCCGCCGCCGCCGAGCGCCTCCATGATGAGCTGGACGTTGATATTGCCGATCGACCGGGCCGAGGCGAAGCAGCCGCCCCTGCCGTCCGGCGCGAGCACGATGGAGGCGGCGACGCCCATGATGTTCAGCATGTCGTCCGCGGCCATGGCCGCCACGACGCGGTCCTGCGCCTCCTTCGGCGCGGCGACGGCGATCTGCCGGTAGATCTCCACCTGCTCGAGGATGCGGTACTTGGCGACCATGTGCGCCAGATCGGCCTGGAAAAGACGCTTGACCTTGCTGGTGTCGGCGCCGGAGCGGCGCAGCCAGGAGGCGGCGTCGAAGGTGCGCTCGCCCGTGCGCAGGGTGAAATTCTTGGTGTCGAGCACGATGCCGGCCATGAGCGCCTCGGCCTCGCAGGGGAGGATGGCGCCCAGCTCCGGGAGATCCTGCAGCATCCCGGCCACGAGCTCGCAGGCGGAGGAGGCGTAGGGCTCGATGAAGCTGAGGGCGGGATCCTGGATATAGGTCGCGGCGACGCGGTGGTGGTCGATGACGGCCACGCGCCCGCAGCTGTCGAGCAGCGCCGGCACCTCCAGCTGTTCGGGGCGGTTGGTGTCGACCACGACCAGCAGCGCGGACGGGTCGATGTGCACCGGCAGCTCCGAGGGCGCGATGATCACGTCGCGGTAGGCCTCCTCGCCGCGGATATGGTCAGCCAGGGGGAGGGCGGCGGTGTGCTGCAGATCCGCCACGATCTCACAGCGCACGCCGAGCTGGCGCGCGATGGCGCACACGCCCGCCGCGGCGCCGAGACTGTCCATGTCGCCGAAGCGGTGGCCCATGACGTACAGCCGAGAGGATTCGCGGATCAGCTCGGCAAGGGCGTTGGCCATGACGCGGGATCGGACCTTGGCGCGCGTCTCCACCTCGCCCCCGCGCCCGCCGTAGAACTCGAAGCCCATGCGGTTTTTGATGACGGTCTGGTCGCCGCCGCGCGAGAGTGCGAGCTCGGCCGCGTTGTCCGCGGCCTGCAGGGCGTCGCCCAGGGTCTCGCAGTCGGCGCCGAGGCCGATGCTGATCGTCGCGGCGATGCCGAAGGGATTGACCACGCTGTGGATTTCCTCCACGATGGAGAACTTGCCGGGCTTGAGCCGCTCCATGGCCTGATGCTCCAGCAGCAGCAGGTAGCGGTCCCTGTCGTAGCGGCGGATGATGCCCTGGAAGGCGCCGCACCACTGACCCAGCTTCTCCTCGACGGCGTCGCGCAGATCGTTCTTGACGCGCTCGGGCACGTTCTTGACCAGCTCGTCCAGGTTGTCGATGACGATGACGCCCGCTACGGGCCGCGTATCCTCGAAGGCGATGCGGATGTTGTCGTAATCCGTGACGTCCACCCAGTAGGTGATGCCCATGATGGGCCTGTTCTCGGGGGGCAGCTCCGTATCCTGCTCCGAGTGGACGATGCTGCCGTGCAGACGGTATTTTCGCCCGTTGACCTCCAGCAGCGCGGGATAGCTGCTCTTGCCCTCGAGCAGCCACTTGCCCGAGAACTGGGGCACGAGCTGGGCGAGATTGGCGTCGAGCCGCGTCCCGGCCTCGCCGCACATGTCAAAGAAGGCGGTATTGCCCCAGATGATGCGCGAGTCCTCCAGCGCGAAGATCGCGATGGGCAGCGGAAAGCTCATGAGCGTGCTGCTCTTGGCGCTCTCGGTGTCGTAGAGGGCGGATTCCATGAAACCGGCGAGCCGTTTCGTCCGGCGCCGCCAGGAGATCAGCGAGACGATCAGCAGCAGCACGGTCGTCCCGGCCGCAGCGGCCGCGACCCAATAATAGCGCACATACAGCGCAGCGCCCGCAAAAGCGGCCAGCAGCAGATACGGCAGCCAGTCGGGCTTCGTGAGCCGCCTCAGCGCCTTATTCAATCGGGACACCTCCCCAACAGGCATTTTTCACAGATAAGATACTACATTATACCAAATCTGGCCGCTCTTTACAATCATAAATTCCGGAAGCCCACCCATAATAATACAAAAACAGAAGGGAAGAGCGATAATGAAAGCGATCATACTCGCGGGCGGGCTGGGAACGCGTCTGAAAAGCGTGACGGGGGAGCACCCCAAGCCCATGGCGGACCTGCTCGGCAGGCCGCTGATGGAGCATATCGTGCAGCTGCTGCGCGAAAACGGCTTCGACGAGATCTGCTGCACCCTGCGCTACCGCGCGGGCGAGATCATGGCCCACTTCGGCGACGGCGGCCGCTTCGGCGTCTCGATGCAGTACCGCATCGAGACAAAGCCCCTCGGCACCGCGGGCAGCGTCGGCGGCTGCCGGGACTTCATCGGGGACGACGACGTGCTGGTCATCAGCGGCGACGCGGCCTGCGACTTTGCCCTGCGTGCGCTCATGGACGAGCACCGCGCCCGCGGCGCGGCGGTCACGGTCGCCCTCTGCCGCAGCGCCGTCCCGCTGCGCTACGGGCTCGCAGTGACCGATGCCGTGGGCGATATCCGCGCCTTCATCGAAAAGCCGGACTGGCCGCAGGTGGTGACGGATCTGGTGAACACCGGCATCTATGTTCTGTCTCCCCGCGTCCTCGATCTGATCCCGGCCGAGGGGGCCTTCGACTTCGGGCGGGATCTGTTCCCCCTGCTGCTGAGCCGGGGCGAGCGCCTCGCGGGCGTGACGCTCGACGGCTACTGGTGCGACGTCGGCACGCCGCAGGCCTACTACCTCTGCTGCGCCGACGCGCTCGAGGGCAGACTGCGCCTGACGCCCGGCGAGGCTTTTCGCACGCGTCAGGAGCAGCCCGGCACGGATGAGGATGAGGAGGGCTGCTGCGAGAGCTGCGCCTGCGAGGACAGGGCCTGTCTCATGGGCGCGCTCTCGGAGCTGATGCTCGACATGGGCGCGCGCTTCGACGACGGCATCCGCCTCGAGGGCAGGGGCTACCGCCTGCACATCAGCCCCAGCGCCGCCTCCTCCGCCGTGCGCATCGCGGTGCAGAGCGAGGATGCGGAATTCGCGCGCTCTCTCTGCCTGTCGGCAAAGCAGGTGGCGGAGGCGCTGGAGCACGGGGGCTGAGCGTTTCGCACAAAAGCCGGACGAAAAACTTGGCGAGAATGTCAATATAATTCCCAGTAAAGTTATAGTATATTACAGCAGTAGGAATTAAACGCGAAAGGGTGATGCCTTTGCAGGTAACGAGCAAGGGGCGCTATGCCCTGCGGGTCATGCTCGATCTGGCGCAGCACAGGGGGGAGGGCGTCGTCTCCCTCAAGACCGTCGCCGAACGGCAGGGGATCTCGCAAAAGTATCTGGAGAGCATCGTCTGCTCTCTGCGCAAAGCGGGGCTCGTGGAGAGCGCCCGCGGCAAGGAGGGGGGCTATGCCCTCACCCGCGAGCCGGAGGACTGCAGCGTGGAGGAAATCCTCAGCTGCACGGAGGATTCGCTTGCGCCCATCGCCTGTATCCGCGACGGGACGGCGGACTGCTCCCGGGCGGGCGTCTGTCCGACGCTGCCGATGTGGCAGGAGCTCGACGAGCTGACCCGGCACTATCTCGAAAGCGTGACGCTCCGCGATCTGATGAGCGGGGAGCGCTGGAAAAACAAAGAAAAATAATCGGAAAGGAAAAGAAATATGTTTGTATACGCGGACAACGCAGCGACCACCAGCGTGAGCAAGACGGCGCTCGACGCGATGCTGCCCTTCTTGACGGACAGCTACTTCAATCCATCCAGCCTCTACTCCTCGGCGCAGAAGGTGGCCGAGGCCGTGGCGGAGGCCCGCGAGACCGTGGCCGCCTGCCTCGGCGCGAAGAGCCCGCGGGAGATCTACTTCACCTCCTGCGGCAGCGAGGCTGACAACCAGGCCCTCGTCTCCTGCGCCCGCCTCGGCGCGAGAAAGGGCAAGAAGCACCTGATCTCCACCAAATTCGAGCACCACGCCATCCTCCACACCCTCAAGGCGCTGGAGAAGGACGGCTATGAGGTGACGCTGCTGGACGTGCACGAGGACGGCGTCGTGCGTCTCGAGGACGTGGCGGCCGCCATCCGGGAGGACACCTGCTGCGTGTCGGTCATGTTCGCCAACAATGAGGTCGGCACCGTGCAGCCCATCAAGGAGATCGGCGCGCTCTGCCGCGAGAAGGGCATCCCCTTCCATACCGACGCCGTGCAGGCGGTCGGGCACATCCCCGTCGACGTCGAGGAGATGAACATCGACCTTTTGAGCCTGTCCGGACATAAATTCCACGCGCCCAAGGGCGTGGGCGTGCTGTACTGCCGCAAGAACATCCCGCTGTTCTCCTTCATCGAGGGCGGCGCGCAGGAGCGCGGCAAGCGCGCCGGCACCGAGAACGTGGCGGGCATCGTCGCCCTGGCCGCGGCCCTGAAGGAGAGCTGCGACCATATGGAGGAGAATGCCGCAAAGATGATCGCCATGCGCGACCGGCTCTTTGCCGAACTCGGCAAGATCCCCCACAGCAAGATCAACGGCAGCCTCGAGCACCACGTCCCCGGCACGGTCAACATGTGCTTCGAGGGCATCGAGGGCGAGAGCCTGCTGCTCCTGCTCGACAAGCACGGCATCTGCGCCTCCTCCGGCAGCGCCTGCACCTCCGGCTCCCTGGACCCGAGCCACGTGCTGCTGAGCCTCGGCATCCCGCACGAGCTGGCGCACGGCTCGCTGCGGCTGTCGATCGGCGAGTACAACACCATGGAGGAGATGGAGTACATCATCGAGACCGTCCCGAAGGTGGTGCAGTATCTGCGCGACATGTCCCCGGTCTGGGACGAGCTGCAAAAGGGCACAAGGCAGCATCTCTGCTGAGACTTCGGCAATAAGGAAGGAGATACAAAATGGCTTTATACAGCGACAAGGTCATGGACCATTTTCAGAACCCCCGCAACGTCGGCAAGCTCGATGACGCCGACGGGATCGGCGAGGTCGGCAACGCCAAGTGCGGCGACATCATGCGCATGTACATCAAAGTGGAGAACAACATCATCACCGACGTGAAGTTCAATACCTTCGGCTGCGGCAGCGCCATTGCGACCAGCTCCATGGCGACGGAACTCATCAAGGGCAGGCCAATCGAGGAGGCCCTGGAGCTGTCGAACAAGGCGGTGGTCGAGGCGCTCGACGGGCTGCCCGCCTATAAGCTGCACTGCAGCGTCCTGGCCGAGGAGGCCGTGCGCGCGGCCGTGAAGGACTACTACGACCGCAA
>JAILNC010000038.1 GCA_024691985.1 Oscillospiraceae bacterium
AGGCGCCTCGTTTGCGCCCAGACGGTGGTCGTTGCCCGCGGTGGCCACGCTTGCGCGCAGAAGGTCGGCGTACTCGTCCACCGCCTCCAGGACCGATACCAGAAACAGCAGGAACTGGGCGTTTTCATAGGGCGACTCGCCCGGGGAGAGGAGGTTCACGCCGGTGTCGGTGGCGATGGACCAGTTGTTGTGCTTGCCGGAGCCGTTGACGCCGGCGAAAGGCTTTTCATGCAGCAGGCATACAAGGCCGTGCTTTTCGGCCACCTTCTGCATGATCTCCATGGTGAGCTGGTTGTCGTCGGTGGCGATATTGGTGGTGGTATAGATGGGCGCGAGCTCATGCTGGCAGGGCGCGACCTCATTGTGCTCGGTCTTGGCGAGGATGCCGAGCTTCCACAGCTCCTCGTTCAGCTCCTCCATATAGGCCTGCACGCGCGGCTTGATGACGCCGAAGTAGTGGTCGTCCAGCTCCTGCCCCTTGGGCGGCTTGGCCCCGAAGAGGGTACGGCCCGTGTAGACCAGGTCGCGGCGCTTCTTCCACTGCTCGCGGTCGATCAGGAAATACTCCTGCTCCGGACCGACGGAGGAGGTCACGCGCCGCACGTCCTTGCTGCCGAACAGGCGCAGGATGCGCAGGGCCTCGCGGTTGAGGGCCTCCATGGATCTGAGCAGCGGGGTCTTCTTGTCCAGGGCCTCGCCCCCGTAGGAGCAGAAGGCCGTCGGGATGCAGAGCACCTTGCCCTTGAGGAAGGCGTAGGACGTGGGGTCCCAGGCGGTGTAGCCCCGGGCCTCGAAGGTGGCGCGCAGGCCGCCGGAGGGGAAGGAACTCGCGTCGGGCTCGCCCTGGATCAGCTCTTTCCCGGAAAACTCCATGATCACGCCGCCGTCCGGCGCGGGGGAAATGAAGCCGTCGTGCTTCTCCGCGGTGACGCCGGTGAGCGGCTGGAACCAGTGGGTGAAGTGCGTCGCGCCCCGCTCCACGGCCCAGTCGCGCATGGCGGCCGCGACGGCGTTGGCGATGGAAGGATTGAGGGGCTTTCCCTGCTTGATCGTCTGCTTCATGGCACGGTACACCTCGCCGGTGAGGCGCGCTTTCATGGCCCGATCGTCAAATACGAGGCTGCCGAATTCTTCCGTTACGCTTTTCATGTTGTTCACCCTTTCAATGAAATGAAAAGAGACCCCGGCGCAGGGGGCAGAAAGCCCGCCGAGACGCCGATGTCTCAACACCGCGGAGTATAATCCCCTTTCGTCAAAATGTCAAGGCGCGCAATTCGTTTTTTTGCATAATTGACAAAACACCCCTGCGTGTTGTACGCTTTCACCGTATTTTTTCCCACTACAAAAGGGGGCGCTTCACATGAACTATACCGAACAGGAAGTCATGGAATACGTGCGGCAGGAGGATGTGCGCTTCATCCGTCTCGCCTTCTGCGACGTTTTCGGAAAGCAGAAGAACATCTCCATCCTCCCCGACGAGCTGGAACGGGCCTTCCGGCACGGCATCGCCATCGACGCCTCGGCCATCCCGGGCTTCGGGGGCGAGGTGCGCTCCGACCTCTTCCTGCACCCCGACCCGTCCACGCTCTCCAGCCTCCCCTGGCGCGGGGAAAACGGCAAGGTGGTGCGGATGTTCTGCGGCGTCACCCATCCCGACGGGACTGTGCTCGCCCCCGACTCCCGCGCGCTGCTGAAAAAGGCGATCGAGCGGGCCGCCGCCGCGGGCGTCTCCTTTGCCTTCGGGGCGGAGATGGAGTTTTACCTCTTCAAGACCGACGAGGACGGCGAGCCCACGAAGATCCCCTACGACCGGGCCAGCTACATGGACATCGCCCCCATGGACAAGGGCGAGAACATCCGCCGCGAGATCTGCATCACGCTCGAGCAGATGGGCATCCAGCCGGAGTGCTCCCACCATGAGGAAGGCCCGGGGCAGAACGAGATCGACTTCCGCTATTCCGATCCGCTCTCGGCCGCCGACAACGCGGTGACCTTCCGCTCGGTGGTGGAGACCATCGTCGCGCGCAACGGCCTGGCCGCGGACTTCTCCCCCAAGCCCCTGCCCGAGCTGCCCGGCAACGGCATGCACATCAATCTCTCGGTCAAGAGCGCCGACGGGCGCGATCTGCTGCCCTACGTCATCGCGGGCGTCATGGCCCGCATCGCCGAGATCACGGCCTTCCTCAACCCGACGGACAACTCCTATCTGCGTCTCGGCAGCCGCAAGGCGCCGGGCTATATCAGCTGGTCGAGCGAGAACCGCTCCCAGCTCATCCGCATCCCCGCAGCCCATGAGGAGCTGCACCGGGCGGAGCTGCGCTCCGCCGACCCCGCGGTGAACCCCTACATCGCTTACGCCCTGCTGATCCACGCGGGTCTGGACGGGATCGAGGCGAAGCTGCCGCTGCCGCCGAGCGCGGACGTCAACCTCTTCACTGCGCCGGAGGAGACGCTGCGTACCTTCCGCCGTCTGCCCGGCTCCCTGCCCGAGGCCAACCGCCTCGCGCTCGACAGCGCCTTCGTGCACCGCTGCCTGCCGGAGGAGATCATCGCCGCCTACTGCGGCCGGTAAGCCCCGGCAGAGAAAAACCGCGAAAGGGGGTGCAGAGCGTGATCTTTCAGGAGCGCACCTATGCCGTCCTGATCGTCTCCGCATCGGAACAATTTGATACGCAGATGCGCGCGCTGCTCCCGGGAACGGACTACTATCCGGTGCACAGCGCCGCAAGCGTCGGCCAGGCCAAGCGCAGGCTGCTGGAGACGGCCTACGATCTGGTGCTGATCCTGACGCCGCTCCGGGATGATTTCGGCTCCCAGCTCGCCGTGGACGTCTGCGCCGACAGCAGCGCCGGCGCGCTGCTCTTCGTCAAAAACGAGCTGTTCGACGGCGTGAGCGCCCGGGTGGCGGAGTACGGCGTCATGGTGCAGCCCATGCCCACGAGCTCCGCCTTGGTCAGCCAGAGCCTGCGCATGCTCTGCGCCCAGCGCGAGCGCCTGCGCCGCATGGAGGCCAGACAGCAGAGCGTGGAGGAGAAGATCGAGGAGATCCGTCTTGTCAACAAGGCCAAGTGGCTGCTCATCGAGTGCCGCGGTATGAGCGAGGCGGAGGCCCAGCACTATGTGGAAAAGCAGAGCATGGACCGGCGCGTCACAAAGCGGCAGATCGCGGAGATTATCATAGAAAGCTATGCAAAAGCGATTGACAAATCATAGAAAACGGTGTATTTTCATAGCGTTGAACAAGGGCGTTCATCCGGGTTTTTGCCCCCGGATGGGCGCTCTTCTCATTTTTGGGGAGGAATGAGGGTATGAGCAAGTACATCTTTGTGACGGGCGGCGTCGTCTCCGGTCTCGGCAAGGGCATCACCGCCGCCTCGCTGGGCAGGCTTCTGAAGGCGCGGGGCCTCAAGGTCGCGGCGCAGAAGCTGGACCCCTACATCAACGTGGACCCCGGCACCATGAGCCCCTATCAGCACGGCGAGGTCTTCGTGACCGAGGACGGGGCGGAGACCGATCTCGACCTCGGCCACTACGAGCGCTTCATCGACGAGGACCTCAACCGCTTCTCCAACCTCACCACCGGCAAGGTCTACTGGAACGTGCTCAACAAGGAGAGGCGCGGGGAATATCTGGGCTCGACGGTGCAGGTCATCCCGCACATCACCAACGAGATCAAGGATTTCGTCTACCGGGTCGGCCGTGAGACGGCGGCGGACGTGGTCATCACCGAGATCGGCGGCACCATCGGCGACATCGAGGGCCAGCCCTTCCTCGAGGCCGCGCGGCAGATCTCGCTCGAGGTCGGGCGCGAGAACAGCCTTTTCATCCACGTGACGCTGGTGCCCTTCCTCTCCGGCTCGAACGAGCACAAGTCCAAGCCGACGCAGCATTCGGTCAAGGAGCTGCAGGGCATGGGCATCCACCCGGACGTCATCGTCCTGCGCTGCGACGAGGCGCTCGAGCCCTCCATCTTCCAGAAGATCGCCCTGTTCTGCAACGTCACGCCCGACTGCGTGATCGAAAACCGCACGCTCGACTGCCTGTACGAGGCCCCGCTGATGCTGGAGAAATCCGGCTTTTCCTCCGTCGTCTGCCGCCGTCTGGGGCTCGACTGTCCCGCGCCGGACATGGCGGAATGGGCAGCCATGGTGGAGAAGATCAAGACCGCCCGGCGCAATGTCACCATCGGTCTGGTGGGGAAATATGTCCAGCTGCAGGACGCTTATCTGTCCGTGGCGGAGGCGCTGCGCCACGCAGGCTATGCAAACGACGCCCATGTGGAGATACGCTGGATCGACGCGGAGACGCTGACGAAGGAAAACGTCTCCTCTGTCCTGGGCGATCTCTCCGGCATTCTGGTCCCCGGCGGCTTCGGCAGCCGCGGCGTCGAGGGCATGATCCTCGCCGCGCAGTACGCGCGTGAAAACGCCGTCCCCTATCTCGGCATCTGCCTCGGGATGCAGGTCGCGGTGATCGAGCTTGCCCGCAACGCCGCCGGGATCGCGAACGCCAACTCCGGCGAGTTCGACGAGCTCTGCCGCGACAAGGTCATCGACTTCATGCCCGGCCAGAGCGACAGCGTCGACAAGGGCGGGACGCTCCGTCTCGGCAGCTACCCCTGCGAGATCGCGCCGGGCTCGACCATGGAGCGCTGCTACGGCGCGCCCGAGATCCGCGAGAGGCACCGCCACCGCTACGAGTTCAACAACGACTACCGCGAGACGCTGACCGCGGCGGGGCTGACGCTCTCGGGCCTGTCGCCGGACGGGACGCTGGTCGAGGCCGTGGAGCTGACGGAGCACCCCTTCTTCGTAGGCGTGCAGTATCACCCGGAGTTCAAGAGCCGCCCGAACAAGCCGCATCCCCTGTTCTGCGGCCTGATCCGCGCGGGTCTGGCGCGGGAAGAATGAAGTGTATACGCCAAAGCGGCGGCGCAGTTTTCTGCGCCGCCGCTTCAATGTGCAGACAAATCCCAAATCTGTCATCTTGAGCGCAGGCGAAGCCGGAGCCGAAAGATCTTATCCAAAAAAGATTCTTCGACTGCGCCGCCGGTGCGGCTCCGCTCAGAATGACATGTTTCAGCTGTTGCAAGGTACTAGTCCATTTCAAAGTACGCGCCGCGCTCGGCGCCGACGGAGACGTAGCGGACGGGGCAGCCGACCGCCTGCTCCAGATAGCGGATGTAGTTCCGCGCGGCCTCCGGCAGCTCTTTAAAGCTCCGGCAGCCGCCGACGTCGCAGCGGAAGCCCGGGAGATAGTCGTAGACGGGCCTCGCCGCGTTCAACGCGTCGATGGAGGTTGGGAACTCCCCGGTGAGCCTTCCGTCGATCTCATAGGCCACACAGACCGGGATGCGGTCCATATAGCCCAGCACGTCCAGCTTGGTCAGCGCGAGGCAGTCGCAGCCCTGCATCCGCACGCCGTAGCGCGAGGCCACGACGTCGAAGCCGCCGACGCGCCGGGGCCGTCCCGTCGCCGC
>JAILNC010000040.1 GCA_024691985.1 Oscillospiraceae bacterium
CAAGGAGGACGAGCAGGCCGAGAACCTGCGCAAGATGCTCATGGCCATGGCCAAGGACATCCGCGTCATCCTCATCAAGATCGCCGACCGCCTCCACAACATGCGCACCATGGCCTACCAGAGTCCCGAGAAGCAGAAGACGAAGTCTCTCGAGACGATGGAGATCTACGCCCCCATCGCGCACCGCCTCGGCATGCAGCGCGCCAAGTGGGAGCTCGAGGACCTGTCCCTGCAGTATCTCGACCCCGACGGTTACAAGGAGATCACCGACAATCTCACGAAGCGCATGCCCGAACTCGAAGCCTTCATGGACAGCATGCGCGTGAAGATCATGGCCCGCCTCGAGAGCGAGGGCGTGCCCGCGACCATCTTCTGCCGCATCAAGCACGTTTACTCCATCTACCGCAAGATGTACGCGCAGAAGCTGGACATGGACGGCATCTTCGATCTCTGCGCCTTCCGCGTCATCGTCGACTCCATCCCCGACTGCTACAACGTGCTCGGCATCATCCACGACATGTTCAAGCCCGTGCCGGGCCGCTTCAAGGACTATATCTCCACGCCCAAGCCCAATATGTATCAGAGCGTGCACACCACCGTCATCGGCTCCGAGGGCATCCCCTTCGAGGTGCAGATCCGCACCTGGGAGATGCACTACACCGCCGAATACGGCGTGGCGGCCCACTGGAAGTACAAGATGGGCGCGGGGGCGGACTCCGCCCTGCGCGAGGGGGACGAGGACAAGTTCGCCTGGATACGCCGCCTGCTCGAGAGCCAGCAGGAGTCCGACGCCTCCGACTTCTTCCACAATCTCAAGGTCGACATGTTTGCCGACGACGTCTTCGTCTTCTCCCCGAAGGGCGACGTCATCAACCTCCCCGCCGGGGCTACGCCCATCGACTTCGCCTACTCCATCCACTCCGATATCGGCAACCACATGGTCGGCGCGAAGGTCAACGGGCGCATCGTCACCTACGACTACATCCTGCAAAACGGCGACATCGTCGAGATCCGCACCTCCAAATCCGCGCCCGGTCCCAGCCGCGACTGGCTCAACACGGCCAAGAGCGGCTCGGCCCGCACCAAGATCAAGCAGTGGTTCAAAAAGGAACGGCGCGAGGAGAACGTCCAGCGCGGGCGCGACATGCTCGAGGACGAGCTGCGCCACAACGGGCTGACGCTCGACGACGTGATGGACGAGGCCATCCTCTCCCCCATCCTCAAGCGTCTCTCCTTCACCTGCGCGGACGATCTCTTCGCCGCCATCGGCTACGGCGGCCTGACCGCGACGCGGGCGGCCAACCGCCTGCGGGACGAGCTGAAAAATCAGGAGCCCAAGCGCAAGACCGCGCTGGACAAGGTCGCCGAGGCCGCCGAGCGGCGCGAGAACCAGGCCTCGAAGAAGGAGGGCAAGGCCGTCCACGGCATTCTGGTGGAGGGGCTGTCCAACTGTCTGGTGAAATTCTCCCGCTGCTGCACGCCCGTGCCCGGCGACGATATCATGGGCTTCATCACCCGCGGGCAGGGCGTCTCCATCCACCGGCGCGACTGCGCCAACTGCCAGCAGCTTTTGAGCCAGCCCGAGAACGAGGGGCGCTGGGTCCACGTCTCCTGGGCCAGCAAGATCACCGACAGCTATCTGACCACGATCGTGGTCTCCGCCAAGGACCGCTCCGGCCTCGTCATGGACGTGGCGACCGTGCTCAACGCTCTCAACGCCAAGGTCCACTCTCTCTCCGCCCGCACCACGGGCATCAACATCGGCGTCGTCACCGTTACGCTCGAGGTCAAGGACGCCGACGAGCTGCGCCGCATCATCGCGCGCCTGTCCCGCATCAACGGGGTAAGCTCTGTTACAAGAAACGGGAATTAAGGAGTATCTATGAGAGCAGTCGTAACCCGCGTCAGCTCCGCCTCGGTCGAGATCGACGGCGCCGTGCACGGCGCCATCGGGCCGGGGCTCCTGGTTCTGCTCGGCGTCCATCAGGACGATACGGAGCAGGAGGCTCTGAAGATCGCGGACAAGCTCTGCGGCCTGCGCATCTTCGAGGACGAAAACGGCAAGATAAACGTCAACCCCGCCGACGCCGGGGCCGAGCTGCTGATCATCAGCCAGTTCACGCTCTTTGCCGACTGCAGGTCCCGCCGCCCCGGCTTCTCCAGGGCCGCGCGGCCGGAGACCGCGATCCCGCTCTACGAGCTGGTGATCTCTGAGTGCCGCGCGCGCGGCTTCAAGGTGGAGACCGGCGTCTTCGCCGCCTATATGCAGGTGAAGTCCGTCAACGACGGACCCGTCACCATCCTTCTGGATACCAAGGAGCTGTAACTATGCTGATCAAAACTCTGCCCGTCGGCCAGCTGGAAACCAACTGCTACGTGGTCACCAATGAGAACACGCTCGAATCCGTGGTCATCGACCCCGGCGACGAGGCCAACACCATCCTCGACTATCTCGAATCCAATCACCTCAAGTGCGCCGCCATCTTCATCACCCACGGACATTTTGACCACGTGGGCGCCGCAGCGGCCCTGAAGGCGGAGACCGGCGCGCCCCTGTACATGAATCCCCGGGACAGCTCCGCGCGCGGCGTGGACAACCATCTGCGCTACCGCATGGCCCCGGAGGATAAAAGCTACGACGACGGCGACGTGATCGAGGCTGCGGGGCTGCGCTTCACCGTGCTGGCCACGCCCGGACATACGCCCGGCGGCGTCACGCTGCTGTGTGAGGACGCCCTCTTCACCGGCGACACGCTCTTCAAGGGCAGCTGCGGGCGGACCGATCTGCCCGGCGGCGACATGGAGCAGGAGTTTGCCTCTCTGCGCCGCATCTGTGAGCTCCCGGGCGACTATGAGGTCTACCCCGGGCACATGGACCCCTCCACCCTCGAGCGCGAGCGGGAGTTCAACTACTATTGCCGTGCGGCGATGAGACGGTAAAAAGATCGTCATCTGAGCAGCAGGGGAGCTCGAGGGGGCAAGGCCTGCCTCGAATTGGATCGGCCGCCGTCTGAAATAACAGCGTTTTCTGTTTTTTCAGATAACAGCATTTTGCCGACAGCAAAATGCTCGGCGGGCTGTCGGGCTGCGATGCGTAGGCAATCTTTCCCCCGCCGCAAATTTGCCGTTGCATTTTGCGGCGGGCTGACGGATAATACAGGCAGAAATCATCAACCGGGAGGGAATATATGAAAAGAGCAACCCGCATCGGAATCGTCACCAGCGGCGGCGACTGCCAGGGTCTGAACGCCGCCATCCGCGGCGTCGGCAAGGCGCTGTTCCAGCGCGTCGACAATCTGGAGATCTACGGCATGTACGACGGCTACCGCGGTCTGATCGAGCGCGACTACAAATTCATGGAGAGGAAGGACTTCTCCGGCATCCTGACCGAGGGCGGCACCATCCTCGGCACCTCGCGCCAGCGCTACATCCCCGGCAAGGACATCGTCGACGACGACGGCAACAGCGTCATCCCCAAGATGCTCGACACCTACAACCGTCTTGGCCTTGACTGTCTTGTGGTCATGGGCGGCAACGGCACGCAGAAGAGCGCCAAGCTCCTGATGGACGCCGGGATGAACGTCGTCACCCTGCCCAAGACCATCGACAACGACATCTGGGGCACCGACACCACCTTCGGCTTCCAGAGCGCCGTGAACATCGCCACCAACGTCATCGACTATCTGCACACCACCGCCTGCTCTCACGGGCGCATCTTCGTGGTGGAGCTCATGGGCCGGGACGCCGGCTGGCTGACGCTGCACGCCGGCATCGGCAGCGGCGCCGACGTGATCCTGATTCCCGAGATCCCCTACGATATCGAGAAGGTGGCCGAGATGCTTAAGCTGCGCCGCCGGAGAGGCAGCGGCTTCTCCATCATCGCCTGCGCCGAGGGCGCCGTCTCCAACGACGACAAAAAGCTAGACGAGGAGGCCAGCCGCCGCAAGAAGGAGCAGAGCAAGCACTCCACCGTGGCCTACGGTATCGCCGAGGAGCTCGAGCGTCTGACCGGGCAGGACACCCGCGTGACCGTCCCCGGCCACTATCAGCGCGGCGGTCCCCCCTGCCCCTATGACCGCGTGCTCGCCACGCGCTTCGGCGCCTACGCGGCGGATCTGATCATCAAGCAGCAGTACGGCCGCATGGTCGCCATCCAGCACGGGGAGATCGTCTCCATCCCCCTGGCCGACGCCGCGAGCAAGACCAAGTTCCTGCCCGTGGATCACCCCATGATCCAGATGGCCCGGGACATCGGCATCTGCATGGGGGACTAGGTCAATTGCGAAACAGCGTTTCGCGTTTGAGACTGTAGACATGGTTCGTTTTTCCACGTCATTGCGAACCGGTGACCGACGTCACTGGTGTGGCAATCCGTTCCTCCTCAACATACAAAAGTGTTGAGATTTGCCAATTTCGGAGTTGGCCACGGGGAGATGCGGATTCCCACGCCAGTGTGCGCACAGCAGAGCTTGGAATGTCGCGCGCTGCCCGCGCGTCAGTATGCTCGGAATGACGTGCAGGGGATTTCTCCAGCGCATTTGAAGCACTCGCTTTGTTCGCAAAAAACGATTTATAGAAAGAAAGGAGTCGCTTATGTCTTTCTTCGCCAATATTGCTAAGAAGCTGAAAAAGAAAAAAGCGCCGGGGATGGTCGACCGCGCGCCCGCCGAGAAGCCGTCGGCTCCCGCCGAGCCCACGCGCTCCGCGCCCGCCGATCTCGACGAGCTGCGCTTCCGCGCCCGCACCGGCGACCCGAAGCTGACCGACCGCCACCACAAGGGCAATTTCTAAATACTGCAAAAAACGAAAACGGACTGCAAAAGGCTTGGGCTTTTCGCAGTCCGTTTTCAGTTTTTTCACTCACTGCGCGCCGCCCGCATGCAGGCGGCGGAAGGTGTAAATATCGGATTCGTACGGCTCGCTCCGGTCCCCGAGCGCCCAGTGCAGCACCCCCATGCCCATTGCGTCGAAGGTGATGCGCGCATGGTCGTCATAGTAGCACTCGACCATCGTCACCGGGCAGCCGGCGCTGACCATCCTGCGAATAGACGATCGGTTGATCCCGACCCAGGGGTTGTCGAACAGATACAGCTCCGCCCCGGTCGCCGCCAGCTCATAGCATTGATTCACATCCAGCATCAGATCCGGCTCGTCCCAGTCGTTGCCCGCGTCCAGACACAGCACGCAGCGGGTCTTGAGCCCGAAATCCAGCAGGTTGTAGATCGCGCTGTACAGCGCCGGATAGGCCCCGAGGCTCGATCCCGCGACCACCGGGTCGTGGACAAAGACGCCGCACTCCGCCGCGACGCGCTCCATCAACCGGATCGCCGCGCTGTTTTTCGCCTCGATGTCATCCGCGCCGTTGCGGCGCAGGAAGACGCAGATCGTGTTCGGCTCCGGGTTTTCCAGATACGTGAGAAAGTAGTCGACATAGAGCTCTTCATCCCGGCCGCCCGGATAGTAGAGGAAAAACTTCGTGTCCCGGTCGGGCGCGAGCGGCGTCACGATATAGGCCAGATCACAGCGATAGACCCGCGCGTTTTCGCTTCTCGAGTAGCGTCCGGCCGGGTCCGTCAGCCTCGGGGAATCGGAGGCCAGCCACTGTGTCATGCGTTCGGCGCGCTCCAGCAGCGTCCGGCAGTCCCGGTAGCCGCCCAGTCTCGTCCAGATCGACGAGGCGTGCGCGTATTCGCCGTCCAGCGCCAACTCCCACGCCATGTCGTAAAGCAGCGGCTCCAGCGCCTCCAGCTTTTCGTCCACGCCGGGGTAGCCGCCCATTTCCTCGAACTGATCCCAGGCCAGCTCCAGATCGCCGTCGGCCATCGTCTGGCTCGTCTCCAGATAATCGCAGGACAGCAGCAGGTTCTCGGCGTCCTTGTAGCCGCGTATCCTGCCGAGCTGCTCGCGCGCCTTGTCGTATGCGCCCGCCTCCAGGCTCCTCCGGCCGTTGAGATACTGCCGCTCCAGATCGTAGTCCAGACAGACGGCGGCCTTCTCGTTTCGCCCCGCGCGCAGATAAAAGGCCCGCGCGCCCAGATAACAGCCTTCCTCAAACAGTCTGTCCGCCGCAAGCAGATCCAGCCTGCTTGCGCGCCAGTTCAGCCCGACAAGCAGGACGGCCGCCGCAAGCACGGCGGACAGCGCGCAGAGCACCAGCCGTGTCCGGTTCGGCGCCCTTCTGCCTGTGCCTTCGTCCTCTGTACAGCGGCGCCGCTCCTCCTCCGGGGCGGCGCCGATTTCTTTCTTGTCCATCATTCGGTAAAGTGCACGTGGTTGTTGATGTGATCGCTGCAGAAGCAGTGGTAGCCCGCGCAGCGGGAGCAGTAGCGGAATTCGAGCTCCGGGTGGTCCGCATCCGTCCTGCCGCAGACCGCGCACTTGTGGGTGTAGAGCTTATCCGCCTGCTCGCGCCGGATGCGCGCGGACTCGCGCTTGAAATTGATGGTGCTCTTGCTCTGTCTGCGCGGCAGCATGGCGCGCAGCTCTCCCCCGCAGAAGATCAGGAAGTTGAGCACCGCCACCAGCGGCAGCAGGTTCGCCGGGAAGGGGGTCGTCACGATCGAGTAGAGGAAGAAGACCGCATTCACGATGGCGAGGTATTTCATCTTCATCGGGATGAAGAACAGAAACAGCACCTGCATGTCCGGAAACAGCGCCGCGAAGGAGAAGAACATGGACAGATACAGATAGGTCGAATCCAGCGAGATGGACTGTCCCGTGATGAAATACACGAGGAAGCCGTAGAGCACCGTCAGCGCCGCGCCGGTGAGGAAGTAGACGGTGAACTGCCCCGTGCCCCACTGGTTTTCGAGCGTGGTGCCGATCCAGTAGTAGAAGTAAAACACCAGCAGCGCCAGCACGCCCGTGCTCGGCGGCACGAAGAGGAAGCTCACCAGCCGCCAGACCTGCCCCCGCAGGATCAGCGCAGGGCTGAAGAGCATATAGCTCAAAAACGGGCGGTTGATCAGGCTCATCACCCAGAACACGACGTTCGCGATCGTCAGATAGCGCATCAGGTTCGGGATGCCGAAGTTCGGATGGCGGTAGCAGAAGCGCTCGATTCTTTTCCGTGGGTCGATCATGGTCTGTCTCCTGTCAGGCGTAGTTTTCTGCCGTCAACTATACCTCTTCGAAAAAAAGAAGTCTATAAAAATTTGTAAATTTGCAAACTGGGTCTTTCAAAAAGCGGCGAGATATGTTATTATGTATACTAAGTTATTATGCCGAGGTTTTAAAAACATGGAAAAAGAGACCGGGCCGCTCCGTGAGGAGCCGCAGAACGAGCTGATCGAGGGCCGCAACGCCGTGATCGAGGCGCTGCGCGCCGGGCGGGCGATCGACAAGATCTTCCTCGCCCGGGGCGACGTGGACAAGACTCTGGGTCACATCGCGTCCAGGGCGCGCGACAGGGGCGTCGTCGTCGTCGAGTGCGACCGCCGCAAGCTGGATTTCATGAGCCGCACCAAGGCCCACCAGGGCGTGATCGCTCTGGCCGCCGTGCGGGAATACTGCGAGGTGGCGGACATCCTCGCCCTCGCCGCCGAGCGGGGCGAAACGCCCTTCGTCATCCTCTGCGACGAGATCAGCGACCCCCACAATCTCGGCGCGATCATCCGCTCGGCCGAGTGCGTCGGCGCCCACG
The DNA here is from genome assembly GCA_024691985.1 of Oscillospiraceae bacterium. Classification (GTDB taxonomy): domain Bacteria; phylum Bacillota; class Clostridia; order Oscillospirales; family Oscillospiraceae; genus Limivicinus. Next base: position 7,643 of record JAILNC010000040.1, read on the forward strand.
GGGTCGTCATCCCCAAGCGCCGCAGCGCGGGGCTGACCGCCATCGTGGACAAGGCCTCCGCCGGAGCTGCCGAGCATATGGCGATCGCGCGCGTGGCGAACCTCTCCGCCGCCATCAAGGAGCTCAAGGCCGCGGGCCTGTGGATCTACGGCACCGCCGCCGACGGCGCATCGGCGCTCTGGGACACCGATCTGACCGGGCCGATCGCCCTTGTCATCGGCTCGGAGGGAGACGGGATGGGCCGTCTGATCAAGGAAAACTGCGACTTTGTGCTGAGCCTGCCGATGAAGGGGCAGGTCAGTTCTCTCAACGCGTCCGCCGCCGCGGCGGTCACCATGTACGAGATTCTGCGACAGAGAAGCAAATGAGACAGGGCCTCGGGCGGAAAGCCCGTTTGGGGAGAAGGCAGGAGTAAGCATGGAGCATACGAGCTGGGATTACGATGCGCCCGAAAGACAGCCGGAGCTGTCTTTGGACGACATCCTTCTGGAATTCAATCAGGCGAAGGAAGCCGAGGAGATGCCGGGCTTTCAGGAGTTGAGCTTTTCCGGCTCCTCTAAGCAGGAGGAGTCTATCTATCCCTCGTACCTGCTGACGGGCGCCGCGCCGGCCAAAGGGAGCGCGCCCTCGGCGTCCGACGGCGCCGCCACGCAGGCGGATATCGACGCCTGGCTGGGCAGCATCCCGGACGCCCCTGCTTCCGGGAGGCGTACGGACGGCCGCGATACCGCGCTCCCCGCCGAGGAGGACGCAGAGCCGCCCGCATACAGGCGGCGCGAGGGGCGGGAGAAACGCTCGCCCTTTTCGCTCTTCGGCCGCAGGGCGGAAGAGCCGTCTTACGAGCCCGGGGAGGAGGAAGACGAAGCTTCCGACTATATCCCCCGGCGCACGGAGAACGCCCCTGTCGTCCACGGCGGCTCCATCGGCAAAATGGAGCAGGAGGCGCGCAGCTATATCGCGCAGATGCAGGCCGAGTCCGGCGTCCGCAGCCGCCGCGAGCGCGAGAGCGAAAACGCCGCGGCCTATACATACGATCTGGACGATCTGCTGAGCATGGCCCCCGCGTCCGAAGCCCCCGGCACAGCCGCGGCGCAGGGCTTTGACGCCTTCGGCGCTCCGGCGCCCGACGGCGATCCGGATCCCTTCGACGAAGACTACCCCGCCTCCGGTCTGGAGGCCGACCCCACCCAGTACGCGGACGAGAGACCGCTGCCCGCTTTTCAGGCCCGCCGCGAGGAGGAAGCAGAGATCGACAGCCGCTTCAATCTCACCGGCCGCAGGCAGCGGGAGACCCTGTCCTACGCAGGGAACGCGGTAGATCTCAGCGCGGACGAAAACTACGTCCACATTCAGTCGAACGAATACAACCCGAGCCAGTGGACGCCGGATTACGACGACCCGCTGGCCGACCGGCCCGAGCCGGAGGAGCCGGCGCACAAGAAGCACCGCTTCACCTTTGGCCGCCGCAAGGCCGCTCAGCTTCAGGAAGAGGCCGCGGCGGAGACAGAGGCGGATACGGAGGAAGCCCCCGACGCGGAGGAGCCGCGCAGGGTGCGCATCAGCACCTTCACCGACAGCGACGCCGAGCCTGCCGTCTATGCGGAGGACGAGGACGAGCTGCCGGAGTACGCGGACGAGGACGAGGAATTCGAACCCCGCAGCCGCAAGCATTACAAGGAATCCGAGCTCTACGCGCCGCCCACCTTCCGCGAATATGTGCTCAGTCTTCTGGCCTCGCTCTGGCTGCGCATCCGCGGCACCGTCCGCGGCAGCACTGCCGAGACGATGGAGGACACGCAGGAGGATCTCGGCCCCGAGGTCACGCCGCTGGCCGCCTCGCGCTACTACGGCTCCTTCCTGCGTTCGATGAAGCTGCGCGTGCGCATCGCGGGCGTGCTCCTGTTCATCCTGTGCTATGTCTCGCTGGAGGCGCCGGTACCGGGCATGCTCAAGGACCTGCCCGTCGAGGCCGCCTTCTGCTTCGGCGCGCAGGCCGCCATCATGCTGCTGGCGCTGGACGTGGTCACCAACGGCGTGACGAATCTCTTCCGGCTCAAGCCCGGGGCCGATTCTCTCGCGGTGCTCGCCTGCCTGTTCACCGGGCTCGACGCCCTGATGGTCGCCCTGTCCGATACGGCGTCTCTGCACATGCCTCTGTGCGCGATCTCCTCGGCCTCGGTCACGGGGCTGCTGCTGGCCGCCTGTCTCAATGCGCGCGGTCTGCGCAAGGCGACCCGCGTGCCCGCCATCGGCAAGCGCTTTTACGCCGTCACCGCCGAGGAAAAGCTCAGGCCCGGCGAGATCACGCTGCTCAAATCCCTGCGCTCGGCCAAGGGTTTTGTCCGCCGCGCCGAGCAGGCCTCTCCCGACGAGACGCTCTACACCCGCATCTCCGTTCCCCTCTTCGTTCTGGCCCTGGTGCTGAGTCTGATCGTCGCGGCCGTGAAGAAGAGCTTCCCCGAGTTCCTGTACATCTTCTCGGCCATGCTGGTGCTGACCGTCCCCTTCGGCGCGATGCTCTCCTTCTCCCTGCCCTTCTTCCTCGGCTCGACGCGCATCTTCCGCTTCGGCGCCGCGATCGCCGGCTGGTCCGGCCTCTGTGACATCGGGGTGAGCAAGAACCTCATCGTCACCGACCGCGACCTCTTCCCGCCCTCCGCCGTCACCATCGAGAGCGTGCGCATTTTTGCCGACGAGGACGCGCAGAAGGTCATCTCCTACGCGGGCTCGCTGATGAAGACCTACGGCTGCAGCGCGACCCCCAGCTTTGAGGATCTGATGGCCGAGACCGCCTCCCCCGCGCTCCAGGTCGACGGCTTCGAGCTGCTGCCCGGCGGCGGCATGAAGGGCATCATCGACGGGCATGTCGTTCTCTGCGGCTCCACGGATCTGATGCGTCTGATGAACGTGCGCATCCCCTTCCGTCTGACCGACAAGACCACGGTCCTGCTCGCCATCGACGGCATCCTCTACGGCAGCTTCTCGCTCAAGTACGAGGGGCTGCCGCAGGTCCGCCGCGCGCTCGTGGAGCAGATGCGCAGCACAAGGCCTCCCGTCTTCGCCGTGCGCGACTTCAACATCAATCCCGAGATGCTCCACACCACCTTCGATCTCGCCACCGACGGCTACGACTTCCCGCCCTTCAGCGACCGCTACCCGCTCTCCGAGCCCGCCGAGGACGTCAAGGACGAGCGCATCACCGCCATTTTGTGCAACGAAGGCCTCGGCCCGCTGACCAATGCGGCCGACGTCGGCCGGACCATGTATCTGGCCGTGCGCATCAACGTCCTGCTCAACCTGGCCGCCGTCCTGGTCGGCGTCGTGCTGGTCTTCATCCGTCTGGTCGGCGCCGGCGCCTTCCCGCTGTCCTCCTTCTTCCTCTACATGCTGGTCTGGACGCTGCCGGTTTTGGCCGTGAGCATTCTGGTCGCAGTGAAGAGATAAGGGCAAAGCTGCCGCTTACGCCCCCGGCCTCGGCCGGGGGCTTTCCTTTTCACTGAATTCCTCTTTTTCTTTGCATTTTCATGTTGCCAAGCTCTTCTTGATAGTGTATAATAAATTGATTGCTAAAAACACAAAAAGCATTTGAAAAGCATTTGGCATTTGTATATTCAACAGAGAGGAAGCAACACATGGAAACGAAAAACATCCGCAACATCTGCCTTATCGGCCACGGCAACAACGGAAAAACCAGCCTTGCCGAGAGCATGCTCTTCTGCACCGGCGCCATTGACCGCATGGGCAAGGTCGCCGAGGGCAACACCGTCTGCGACTACGATCCCGAGGAGACCAGCCGTCAGATCACCATTTCCACCTCCGTCGCTCCCGTCAGCTTCGGTGGCACGAAGATCAACGTGCTCGACTGCCCGGGCTACTTCGACTTTGTGGGCGACGTGCTCTGCTCCCTGCGCGCTGTGGAGTGCGGCCTGATCGTCACCTCCGCCAAGGACACCGCGTCCTCCCTGCCCGTCGGCGGCCAGCGCAGCTGGAACTACCTGAAGAACGCGGGCCTGCCCGTCATGTTCGTCATCTCCAAGTGCAATGAGGAGCACGGCGACTACTTCAAGGCGCTGGAGACGCTCAAGGGCAAGTACGGCTCCATCGTCTGCCCCGTCACCATCCCCACCTCCGACGGCACCGGCGTCATTGACCTCGTGCACAACGTGGCCTACATCACCAAGGGCGCCAAGGTCGAGAAGACCTCCGTCCCCGCCGCGGACGCCGGCCATGCCGAGGATCTGCGCGCCGAGCTTATGGAGGCTGCCGCCGGCGCCACCGAAGAGCTGATGGAGAAGTTCTTTGAGGAGATGGAGCTGGACGAGGCCGACATCATCGAGGGTCTCAAGGTCGGCGTGGCCGAGCGCGCGGTCGTCCCCGTGTTCGCCAGCGACGCCATGACCAACGTCGGCACCGTCGCCATGCTCCAGGGCATCGCCGACTACTGCCCCGCCCCCGCTGAGAAGAACGACTGCACGCTGGGCTTCGTGTTCAAGACCGTGTCCGACAAGTTCGGCAAGTACAGCTTTGTCAAGGTCCTCTCCGGCAAGATCACGTCCGGCATGTCCCTGCGCAACCTGCGCGCCTCCTCCACCGACAAGCTCGGCCGTCTGTACACCATGTGCGGCAAGAAGAGCACCGAGGTCACCGAGGCCTGCTGCGGCGATATCGTCGCCGTCGGCAAGATGGACTGGAAGACAGGCGACACCGTCACCGATTCCCGCGACGATGTCGAGCAGCCCGCCATCGATATTCCCGAGCCCTGCTACTCCATGTGCATCGCGCCCAAGACCAAGGGCCAGGACGACAAGGTCGCCGGCGGCCTGAACAAGCTGGGCGAGGAGGACATCTCCTTCACGCTGGTCAACAACGCCGAGACCCACCAGATGGTCATCTCCGGCGCGGGCGACATCCAGATCGGCGTGCTCTGCTCCAAGCTGAAGAACCTCTACAACGTCGATACCGAGCTCAAGCCCGCCCGCGTGGCCTACCGCGAGAAGATCAAGGGCAAGGTCGAGGCCCACGGCCGCCACAAGAAGCAGTCCGGCGGCTCCGGCCAGTTCGGCGACGTGTGGATCCGTTTCGAACCCCAGGAAGAGGGCGACGATATGATCTTCGCCGAGGAGGTCTTCGGCGGCTCTGTCCCGAAGAACTTCTTCCCCTCCGTCGAGAAGGGCCTGCGCAACGCCGTGCAGAAGGGCGTGCTCGCCGGCTACCCGCTCGTCGGCCTCAAGGCCACGCTGTACGACGGCTCCTACCACCCCGTCGACTCCAACGATATGGCCTTCCAGACGGCCGCCCGTCTCGCCTATCAGGACGGCATCCCCAAGGCCAGGCCCACCATTCTCGAGCCCATCGGTCAGCTCTTCGTGACCGTTCCCGATGAGTTCCAGGGCGCCATCATCGGCGACATCAACTCCAAGCGCCGCGGCACCATGATGGGCTCCATGCCCGCCGAGGACGGCATGACCACCATCGAGGCTGAGGTCCCCATGGCCGAGATGAGCTCCTACACCATCGACCTGCGCTCCATGACGCAGGGCGCCGGCTCCTTCACCTGCAAGTTCGTCCGTTACGAGGAAGCCCCCGGCAACGTGCAGCAGAAGGTCATCGAAGAGGCCAAGGCCCTCGCCGAGCAGGAGTAAGCACAGCACAACAACGCATGGGCGGTCCGCTGGACCGCCCATCAAGCTGTTGACAGCTTGATGGGCAAAAATGGGAACTCCCGGATTCGTTCCCATTTTTGCATTGATTGAACGTGAAGAGGGGACTCCCCGTCCCCCTTCACATTTCCCCCTTTCATGTCCAACGTCGGCTGCATGGTTTTGTCTGCAGTTTCATGTACTGTTTATTCCCTTAGCTCAAACGGAGGCAAGGATGAAAAACAAGCTTTCGGGTATTCACAACATCCTCTGGGCCATCGGGATCCTCACCGCGGCGCTGGCGCTGCTGGTCGGGCTCGTGATCTCCATGTCCGCCCGCTACGACGGCGATCGCCTCAGCGGCACCATGACGCTCGGCGAGGGTGTACGGCGCGAAAAACGCGGCGGCTCCGGCGCCGACAATCTGGACGCCGCCCCGGCGGACACGCTCAGGGAGCTCCCAAGCACAAAGAAGGGCGGCCTTGAGGCGGTCTTCGGCATGACCTTCCTGTGCGACAAGACCATCGTCGGTCTGCGCGATTATGCGAAGACCTACGGCGACGGTACGCCCGCCTCGATCTGGACGGACAACGGCTCCGGCTTTTACGCCGCCACCGCGGCCTCCAAGGAGATCATCTTTGTCGACGGCTCCATGCTCACTCCGTCCAACGCCGCCATGATCACCAAGCCGGACAGGCTGGTCATCTACCTCGGGGCCGACGGCCTGCCCGATACGACCGAGCAGGATTTCATTGCCGGCTATGTCGAGCTGATCAACAGCATCCGCGACGCGAGTCCCAACACCGCCGTCATCTGCTGCTCCATCGCCTCCGTCAGCACCAACTACCAGGCGGCGGACGGCCTGACGCCGGAGCATATCGCGCGCGCCAACGCCTGGATCCGTCAGGTCTGCATCCAGACCGGCGCCTGGTACGCCGATCTCGCCTCCCTGCTCAACGACAGCAGCGGCTATCTGTCCGACGCCTATCTCATGCCGGACGGCCGCAGCATCTCCGCCGCGGGCATCGCGATCATCGTGGACTACTTCCGCTTCCACGGATTAAACTGAAAACCTCTCCCAAAACATCGTCCGCGTTTCGCGGGCGGTGTTTTTTTCTTGTGCAGGATGGAAGAAATTTTTCCGATCAATTCCTATCATTCTTGTGGAAATAACCGATTTCCCGCGCGGCCTCTTGACAGCCTCCGGGGTCGGGGCTATAATGCGGCCAAATCCGAGAAAGGAGACGGGTCATGAAGCGTATCTGCATCAACAACAGCATGATGACGGCGATGTGCATGTTCGGCATGTGCATGATGATGCACGCCCAAAAACATGACTCGCCTTGTTCTCGCTCCATCTGATTGATCCTGCAATCAACATGGCCCGGAAAACAATGTGGGTTTTCCGGGCCTTTTTCTATTGTTTTCGATTCTTTGTGAAGGGAACGCAGACGGCTATGATCGAGCTCATCGGACTGAGCAAAACCTACACCGCGGCCTCCGGCGACGTGGAGGCGCTCCGGGACGTCGACCTTACGATCCGCGACGGCGAGATCTTCGGCATCATCGGCCTGTCCGGCGCGGGCAAGAGCACGCTGGTGCGCTGCATCAACCTGCTCGAGCGCCCCAGCTCCGGCCGGGTCGTGATCGACGGCAAGGACATGACTCTCCTTCCGCGCGCGGAGCTGCTGCAGATGCGGCGCAGGATCTCGATGATCTTCCAGGGCTTCAACCTTCTCGAGCAGCGCAGCGTCCTGCGCAACGTCACCTTTCCGCTGGAGATCTCCGGCGTCAAGCGCGCGGCGGCGAGGGAAAAGGGCTTCTCGCTGTTGAAGGTGGTCGGGCTGGAGGACAAGGCCGACGCCTACCCCGCCCAGCTCTCCGGCGGCCAGAAGCAGCGCGTGGCCATCGCCCGCGCCCTCGCCACCGATCCGCGCTATCTGCTCTGCGACGAGGCGACCTCCGCCCTCGATCCGAACACCACCCGCTCCATCCTCGAGCTGCTGCGGAAGATCAACCGCGAGCTTTCGGTGACCATCGTGGTCATCACCCATGAGATGAAGGTCATCGACCAGATCTGCGACCGCGTCGCCGTCATTGATCAAAGCCGCATCGCCGAAATGGGCCGCGTGGCCGACGTGTTCACCTCTCCCCGCTCCGCCATCGCGCGCGAGCTTATCCTCCCGCAGGATCGCGCCGCCATCGATACCAGCGGCGGCAAGAAGCTTCGCCTTATCTTCGACGGCGACTACTCGCAGGAGCCGGTCATCAGCAAAATGACGCTCGACTGTCAGACCCCGGTCAATATCATCTTCGCCGACACGAAGGAGTATGGGGGCAACATTTACGGGCATATGATCATCGAGCTGCCCCGCGACGAGCACCAGGCCGAGAAGATCGTCACCTGGCTCAAAAACAGCCCCGTCACCTGGAAGGAGGAAGTCTGATGCTGAGCGAAATGTTCTATAAGCTCTGGGACAAGGGCCTGATCCAGCTCGGCATCTGGGAGACCCTGTACATGACGCTCCTGTCCTCGCTGATCGCCTATCTGATCGGCCTGCCCCTCGGCGTGATCCTCTGCGTCACCGACGCAAACGGCATCCGGCCCACCCCCTGGCTCAACCGCAGCCTCGGTCTGATCGTGAACTTCTTCCGCTCCATCCCCTTCGTGATCCTCATGGTGGCGATGCTGCCGGTCGCCAAGATCATCCTCGGCACCAGCCTCGGCAACGGCGCAGTCATCGTGATGCTGGTCATCGCCGCGGCGCCCTATGTGGCGCGCATGGTCGAGTCCTCCGTCAAGGAGGTCTCCGACGGCGTCATCGAGGCCGCCCAGTCCATGGGCTGTACCAACTTCCAGATCGTGCGCAAGGTGCTCCTGCCCGAAGCCAAGCCCGCCCTGATCCACGGCGCGGTCATCTCCATGGTCACGATCCTCGGCTACTCTGCCATGTCCGCCACGATCGGCGGCACAGGCCTCGGCCAGATCGCCGTCATCTACGGCCACCAGCGCTCCAACAGCGATATCACCTGGATCTGTGTGTTTTTAACCGTGCTCATCGTCCAGCTCATCCAAATCGTCGGCACCGCCATCGAGCGCAGGACCGACAAACGCATCAAGTGAGGTGTTCTCCGTGATCTATACCGGCCTGTGCAAGCTCCGAATGTGACAGCATAGTGTTATGTAAATTATTTTACGTTTATTAAATTACGTAAATAAACTTCTGTAAATAATATTATGTAAATAACTTTATGTTAATTAAAAGGAGATTGACAAAAATGAAAAAGCTTTATGCTCTGATTCTTACGCTCGCCCTCGTCTTCGCTCTTGCCGCCTGCGGCTCCTCCGCCCCCGCCGCCACGGCCGCCCCCGCTGCCGAGCCTGCCGCTGCGCCCGCCGCCGAGCCTGCCGCGCTTGAGACGATCGTCGTCGGCGCCAGCTCCACGCCCCATGCCGAGATCCTTGAAGTCGTCAAGGACGCCCTCGCCGCTGATGGCTACGACCTCCAGATCGTGATCTACGACGACTACATCCTGCCCAACACCGCCCTGGAGGACGGCCAGCTCGACGCCAACTACTTCCAGCACACCCCCTACCTGAACTACTTCAACGAGTCCAACGGCACGCATCTGGTCTCCGCGGGCCTGATCCACTACGAGCCCTTCGGCCTCTACGGCAACGGCGTTGACAAGGTCGCCGACATCCCCGCCGGCGCCACCATCCTCATCCCTGCCGACGACTCCAACGAGACCCGCGCCCTGCTCCTGCTCAAGCAGGAGGGCCTGATCGAGCTGCCCGCCGACGCCACCGCCGAGAAGGGCGTCAGCCACCTTGACGTCGCGGACGACCACGGCTTCAACATCGTCCCCGTCCAGGCCGACACCGTCCCCGCCCAGCTCGCCAACAGCAACGAGGGCACCGTGGCCGTCATCAACGGCAACTACGCGCTCGGCGCCGGGCTGCATGTGGAGAGCGCCCTCGCGGTCGAGGACGCCTCCGGCGACGCCGCCCAGTACTACGCCAACCTCATCGCCGTCAAGGAGGGCAACGAGAACAGCGCGAAGACCGTCGCCCTCGTGAAGGCGCTGCAGACCGACGCCGTGAAGAGCTTTATCGGCGCTACCTACAACGGCGCGGTGGTCGCGATCTTCTGATTCTGAAATAATTTACAAAATTTTTTCAATTTTTCCCCTTTCGTGACATTTTTGTTACGAAAGGGGCTTTTCTTTTTTCATGTGATGGTGTATAATGGCCGCAGCTTGACAACAGCGGAAAGCGAGGAACTCACATGAAGGCATTTTTCGAAAAGAACCTGAAGAAGATCCTGATCGTGCTCTGCGCGATCCTGGTCTGTGTATTCGGCTACAGCGCCTATCGCATCTTCTCCACGCTCAACGGCTACCGCGTGGCGGAGCAGACCTACACGGAGATCACCGAGCAGGTCGTGACGGTGGTTGCGTCTCCCACGCCTCTGCCGGCGGCGCAGATAAAGCCCGACGTCGATCCCGAGGTCTCCCCGATCACGGTCGATTTTGAAATGCTTCGCAACACCAGCACGGATTACGTGGCGTATATCTACTGCCCGGACACCAAGATCAACTATCCCGTGGCCTACACCGACAACAACTTCTACTATATCGACCACATCCCGCCCGACACGGTCAACGCCAACGGCACCATCTTCATCGACTGCCGCAACGCCTCGGACTTCTCCGATCAGAACACCTGCATCTACGGCCACAACATGAACGACGGCTCGATGTTTGCCACGCTGCGCGACTACCGCACCGAGGGCTTCTATGCCGAGCATCCCGTCATGTACATCTCCACGCCCGAGTTCAACTACCGTGTCGATCTGATCGCCGGCTTCGTGACCGAGCCCACCTCCTTTGCCTACGCCGGGCAGTTCGACTCCGAGGAGCAGTTCATGGCGCATATCGAGCTGTGCAGGGACCTGTCCACCTTCGAGTCCGATGTGGAGGTCACCGCCGAGGACCGCATTGTCACGCTGTCCACCTGCACCTATGAGATCGACGACGGCCGCTACGTCGTTGTCGGCAAGCTTACGCAGATCCACTGATACATCACGAAACGGCCCGGTCGACCGACCGGGCCGTTTTCATTATCACGATAAAAATCCGGCTGCACATGCAGCCGGATTTTTATCGTATCAGTAGTAGCGCTTGTTCTTGTTCTTGCGGGCGGCCTCGGACTTCTTGCGGCGCTTGACGCTGGGGCTCTGGTAGTACTCCTTCTTTCTCAGATCGGCCAGAACGCCGGACTTCGCGCAGCTGCGCTTGAATCTCTTCAGAGCATTGTCCAGAGACTCATTCTCCTTGACGTAGATTTCAGACATGTATTTCCCTCCCTCCAAATACGCCTTGCAGCGCTTTAAGGGCCAATGAATTGGCTTTTAGCATGGGTATTATACAGGAGGAAGCAGAAATTGTCAACGATTACTTTTCCCCTTCGGGTCGTTTCATAACAATGCCTTGGGCTTTGTTATGAAACGAGAAGGGTTTGCAGCCCGCTGCATGCACTCGCTTGCGGGCTGAGAAGTGTTTTTCCCGAGGTACACGCCCCCGGAAAAAACAGATTCGACTTCTTTTCGCCCTGCGGGGCGAAAAGAAGAGGGGAGCCCCTCTGGACTCCCCTCTCAAATCATCCGGGTCTTGAGCTTATTTTGCCGGCTTGAGGATCAGATTGACGATCTTGTTCTTGACGACGATCGTCTTGACAAGCTGCATCCCCTGCATCTGGCGCTGGATCTTCTCGTCGGCGCAGGCGGCGGCAATGACGGTCTCCTCGTCGGCGTCGGCGGGCACGATGATGGTTGAGCGGAGCTTGCCGTTGACCTGCACGGCCATCTCGCGCTCGGCGTCGACGGTCTTAGCCTCGTCGTATTCGGGCCAGGGCATCTGCATGGCCATCTTGCCGTACTTGTCCGCGAAGCCGAGCTGCTCCCACATCTCCTCCGCGATGTGCGGGGCGAAGGGGGACAGCAGCATGCACAGGTATGCGAGATCGCCCTTCGTGCAGCCGTTGGCGTAGAACTCGTTGACCATGGTCATGAGCTGGGCGATGGCGGTGTTCATCTTGAGAGTGTCGATATCCTCGCCCGCCTTCTTGATGGACTTGTGGATGATGGCCTCGTTCTTGCGGGTGACGGCCATGTCGTCCTTCGCCTGCTCCATCAGATTCCAGCAGCGGTCGAGGAAGCGCTTGGAGCCCTTGACGGCCTCGTCGGACCAGGTGGCGGTCTTCTCAAAGTCGCCGATGAACATGATATACACGCGCATGGTGTCCGCGCCGTAGGCCTTGATGACGTCGTCGGGATTGACGACGTTGCCGAGGGACTTGGACATCTTGACCGAGGGGCGCAGCGCGTCGCTGCCGTACTTCTCGATCAGGGCCTGCTTCTCCTCCTCGGTGCTCACATTGCCGACGTAGTGCGGATTCTTGCCCAGAATCATGCCGTGGGAGGTACGCTTGGCGTAGGGCTCCTTGGTGTGCACGACGCCGATGTCGTAGAGGAACTTGTGCCAGAAGCGGCTATAGAGCAGATGCAGCGTGGTGTGCTCCATGCCGCCGTTGTACCAGTCGACCGGGCCCCAATAGTCGTCGGCCTCATGGCTGACGGGCGCCGTGTCGTTGTGCGGGTCCATGTAGCGCAGGAAGTACCAGCAGGAGCCGGCCCAGTTGGGCATGGTGTCGGTCTCGCGCTTGGCGGGGCCGCCGCAGCAGGGGCAGGTGGTGTTGACCCAGTCGGTCATCTTGCTCAGCGGGCTCTCGCCGTCGTCGGTGGGCTCGTAGCTCTCTACCTGGGGCAGGACGAGCGGCAGCTCGCTCTCCGGGATGGGGACCCAGCCGCACTTCTCGCAGTTGACCAGGGGGATGGGCTCGCCCCAGTAGCGCTGGCGGGTAAAGACCCAGTCGCGCAGCTTGAAGTTGACCTTCTCCCGGCCCCAGCCCTGCTGGACGGCGTAGTCCTTCATGGCGGGGATGGCCTCCTTGACGGTCATGCCGTTGAGGAAGCCGGAGTTGACCATGATGGCGTTTTCATCCTTGGAGACGAAGGCTTCCTTCGTGATGTCGCCGCCGGAGACGACCTCGATGATGGGCAGGCCGAACTTGGTGGCGAACTCCCAGTCGCGCTGGTCGTGGCCCGGCACGCCCATGACGATGCCGGTGCCGTAGCCCATGAGCACGTAGTCGGAGACGAAGAGCGGAACGATCTCGCCGGTGGCGGGGTTGACGACCTCGATACCCTCGATTCGGACGCCGGTCTTGTCCTTGTTCAGCTCGCCGCGCTCGAAGTCGGACTTGCGGGAGGCGGCCTCCATATAGGCGGCGACCTCGTCCCAGTTGGCGATGCGGTCCTGCCACTTCTTCAGCAGCGGATGCTCGGGCGAGATGACCATGAAGGTCACGCCGAAGAGCGTGTCGGCGCGGGTGGTGAAGACCGTGATCTCGTCGGGCGTGTTGGTTTTGAAGGTGACCTCGCAGCCGTAGGAGCGGCCGATCCAGTTCTTCTGCTGGACCTTGACGCGCTCGATATAGTCCAGATCGTCCAGATCGTCGATCAGGCGGTCGGCGTACTTGGTGATGCGGAGCATCCACTGGCTCTTTTCCTTGCGCACGACGGGCGAGCCGCAGCGCTCGCACACGCCCTCTACGACCTCCTCGTTTGCGAGGCCGACCTTGCAGCTGGTGCACCAGTTGATGGGCATGGTCGTCTTGTAGGCCAGGCCGTTTTTGAACATCTGCAGGAAGATCCACTGGGTCCACTTGTAGTACGTGGGGTCGGTGGTGTCGACCGCGCGGTCCCAGTCAAAGCCGTAGCCCAGCATTTTGAGCTGACGGGTAAAATTCTCGATATTCTGTTTGGTGACGATCGCGGGATGGATGTGGTTCTTGATGGCGTAGTTCTCGGTCGGCAGGCCGAAGGCGTCGAAGCCGATCGGGAACAGGACGTTGTAGCCCTCCATCCTCTTTTTGCGGGTCACGATGTCGATGGCGGTAAAGGGGCGCGGATGGCCGACGTGCAGGCCGGCGCCCGAGGGATACGGGAACTCGATCAGACCGTAGAACTTCGGTCTGGGGTCTCCGGTGATCGCGGCATAGGGCTTGCTGATTTCCCAGCGGTCCTGCCATTTCTTCTCAATGGCGGCAAAATCGTATCTCATGGCGTTTGTCTTCTCCCTTTTTCTTCAATAGAGTGTCTGTGTCCGAATGCCCCAGTATCCTGGGGCGTCAAAGGGATGAGACATCCACCACCTCAGAATCGCTCCACAGGCGCTCCAGATCGTAAAATTTTCTGGCCTCATCCGTAAATACATGTACGATCACGCAGCCGAAGTCCATCAGCACCCAGATATCCGAGCGCAGGCCCTCGCGCCGCGTGGGGGGCTCCCCTGCCTCGGAGAGCTTCTTGTCCACCTCGTCCACCAGCGCCTTGATGTGCGTGGAGGAGGTGCCGTTGCAGATGACGAAATAGTCGGCAAGGATGGTCTGCTCCCGGGTTTTGAGGACCTTGACGTCCTTGGCCTTCTTGTCCTCCAGCGCCCGGGCTGCGATGATGGCGATCTGTTCGGCTGTCAGCATGTTTTTTCCTCCTCTTTTATGGCTTGCAGACGGCTGTACCAGGCACAGGCGTCCACGGTATCGCGGAAGGGCTCGTCCCCGCGCGCGCGGATCTCCTCCAGCGACATTTTGAGACCCAGGGCCATGGCCGCGTCCAGATCCTCAAAGCTGAGCTTCCGGAGCTTCTTTATGCCCTCGAAGTCGCGTGTCGGTTCGATGTAATCGGCGAGATAGACGATCTTTTCCAGCAGACTCATCTCCGGCTTTCCGGTGGTATGCCAGCGGATCGCGCCGTAAACCGCGTCCGAGATGCCGAAGAGCTCCCTCGAAAACGCCGCCCCCGTGATCGCGTGGAGCAGCGCCGGGGTCTCCCGCTCGGCGGCTTCCAGCATGATACCATATTTTTCACACAGTTTCAACTGTTTCTCGTGCGGAAGACTCTTGGTGATGTCGTGCAGGATGCCCGCCTCGGCGGCAGTGTCCGCATCCTCGCCCCAGCGCCGGGCGAGCTTCACGGCCTCTCTCTCCACGCCCTCCACATGCTTGACGCGCTTCGGCTTGAGATAGGGGCGGCTGTGCGCGCGCAGCCAGCTCAGCTCCGCCTTCGCGCCGTAGCTGCCGGTCTGCAGGATGCGGGCGTACACGGCCTCGGGCACAAGCTCGGCGCCCTGCCGCAGGCGCAGGCTCCGGCGTATTTCAGTGGAGCTCATGGGCAGGGGCTCGTGCGCCATCAGGATCACCCGCGCGCCGCACTCCCTTGCAAGCTCGCTGCGAAAGGCCGCGATCTCCGACGCGTCGTCCGCTTCCCGGCTCAGCACCGCGAGCGTGCACTCCTCGACAAGGTGCTGCCAGCGAAACCACGTTTTGAAGCTCAGGAACATATCGGTCCCCATCACGATGCACAGCTCGTCCTCCGGAAAGCGCTGCCGCAGGATGTCCACCGTGTCGGCCGTGTAGCTCTTCCCCTCGCGCCGGATCTCCATATCGGAGATCTCCGCCCCCGGGATATCGCGAAAGGCGAGGCGCGCAAATTCCTGGCGCGTCTCCGGAGAGGGGCTGTTCTCCTCCATCTCCTTGTGGGGCGGGATGTTGGTGGGGATGATGAGGAAGCGGTCCGGTTTGAGCTGCTCACAGGCGCTGCGGGCGGCCTCCACATGTCCGATGTGCGGCGGGTTGAAGCTGCCGCCGTAGATCGCGATCCTCATACCTTTTTCTTTTCCTTAACCAGCTCGATCTTCGGATCGTTGGGATTGCGCTTGAAGAGCACGAACTTGGTCCCGATGACCTGCACGGGATCGGCCTTGCACGCCTCGCAGAGCGCGTCGCAGGCCTCGCGCGCCGTGAGCATGGAGTTTTCCAGCACCTTGCCCTTGACCAGCTCTCTGGCCTTGAGCGCCGCGGCGACGGAGTCGACCACGCTGTCGGTGATCCCGCCCTTGCCGATCTGGATGATGGTGTCCTCCTGCATGGCCAGCCCCCGCAGCTGCGCCCTCTGTTTGCTTGTGATCATATGAACTCCTTTTCTATGTTGTACAGAGCGAAGTTTTTGATTGTGGAAAGTGGAATGTGAAGCTGTTGTTTCCCCTTCGAGGATGATCGAAATGTTCCCTTTTGCACGTCATTGCGAACATCTGACGCGCGGGAAGCATTCTGACGCGCGGGGCGCGCGCGACATACCAGGCTTGTCCGCGACATTCCATGCTTGACTGTGCGCACACCGGTGCGGCAATCCGTTTTCCCTGACAGCTTTGATGACCGGTCTGGCCGCCGGAAGATGCGGATTGCCGCGTCGCTGCGCTCCTCGCAATGACGTGAAAGGGGGAAAGCCCGGCACAACTGTTTCAATCGCGCGAAGCGTTCCTTAACTCCACTCTCAACTCTCAAAACTCCACTCTCATTTGAACAGCGCCTCGATAAAGTCCTTCGGCACGAAGGGGATCAGATCGTCCATCCCCTCGCCCACGCCGACGAACTTGACCGGCAGCTTTAGGCGGTTGGCAATGTTGAACACCACGCCGCCCTTGGCCGTGCCGTCGAGCTTCGTGAGCACGATGCCCGTGATGCCCGCGGTCTCCAGAAACTGCTCGGCCTGGATCAGACCGTTCTGTCCTGTGGTGGCGTCGAGCACCATCAGCGTCTCCACATCCGCGTCCGGCAGCTCGCGGCTGATGATGCGCCGCATCTTGGCCAGCTCGTTCATGAGGTTCTGCTTGTTGTGGAGCCTGCCCGCCGTGTCGACGATGATCACGTCCGTGCCGCGCGCCTTGCCGGCGCTGATGCCGTCGAAGACCACGGCGGCGGGGTCGCTCCCCTCCTCGTGGCGCACGAGCTCCACGCCCGCGCGCTCGGCCCAGACGGCGAGCTGCTCGGCCGCGGCGGCGCGGAAGGTGTCGCCCGCGCAGAGCAGGACCTTCTT
>JAILNC010000047.1 GCA_024691985.1 Oscillospiraceae bacterium
GCCGCCTCCGCCGCCCCCGCCGAGGCCGGGACCGCCGCCTCCGCCGCCGAAGCCCTGCTGCCGGAGCGTGAGATTCAATCCGCACGGGTACAGGCGCTGAAGCGCCGCGGCAGTCTTACCTGTCATCCTGAGCGAGCATTCTGACGCGCGGGGAGCGTGCGACATTCCAGGCTCTGCTGGCGAGTCGAAGGATCTTAAACTGCACCGTATCGCACGCCTCGGATCCTTCGCTGCGCTCAGAATGACAGTCGAGTGGCGCGGCTTACTTCTCCCGCCACCCTTCGATGCGGTTTATGAGCTCGCCCCAGAGCTCGACGCTGCGAAAGCGCAGCTCCCAGCCCTCCTCGCGGGTGATGAGGGCGTAGTCCTCGGGGCGCAGGACGGGGCGCAGCTGTTCGCGCTGCACCGCGGCGAGGCAGACCGGCGGGAACACGATGCACCACCAGTTGCGCCCCTTCCCCTCGCCCAGCACGACGCGCAGCGAGCGGTACGCCCCCGCGGGCAGGGTGAAGCCCGCGTAGTCCCGGGTCGGGTAGCGCTCGTTCGTCAGCGTCACCGTGACCGCGCGCTCCCCCGCCCGGCTTTGCGCCGCCTGTCGGATGCCGTCCAGCTCGCCCGCGAGGATACGCCCGGCCTCGTCGGCGCTCTCCACTCCGGCGAGCAGCGGCAAGAGATACCTGAGCACCGCGTCGCGCACCTCCAGCTTGACGGCCTGCTCCGACGGGGAGTCGTCCGCGGCGAGGACGTGGAGCCGGATCAGACTGCGGCTGACCGAGGCCGCGCGGCCCTGGGCGACCACGCCCGCCAGCAGCGCGATGCAGAGCGCCAGCAGCGCGGCGCTCTCCCAGCGCCGCAGATGCTTTTCAAAATACCGCTTTTCCATGCCGTCCTCCTTTGCGGGCGGACGGAAAACCGCCGCCCATCCCCTGTGCTTTGCATAGAGTATGGACGGCGGGGTTTTGTTTTATACCGGTCTTTACAGCAGCCTTTCCACGCCCACGGCCTCGCGGCAGAAGCCGTAGTCGCGCCGGAGGGCGGCCAGGGCGGGGGCGCAGTCCGCGTCCGGCCGAAACACGCCGAAGACGGCGGAGCCGGTGCCGGTCATGATCGCGCCGAGGGCCCCGCAGTCGAGCAGGACGCCCTTGATCTCCTTGACGGTGCGCAGGCGGCGGTCGTCGACCTCCTCGAAGACGTTGTACATGCGCCGGGCGATGGGCTCGAGCTCGCCCGCCTGCAGGGCGGCGACGATGCCGGCGGTGTCGGGGTGGCAGCGCAGGCCGGTCTGGTCGAGCTTGCGGAAGAGCTCCGGCGTGGAGATGGAGAAGTCCGGCTTGCACACGACGAATCTGCACGGCGGCAGCGCGGGCAGGGACTCGAGCTTTTCCCCGCGCCCGGTGGCGAGCACCGTGCCGCCGCGCACGCAGAAGGGCACGTCCGAGCCGACCCTGGCCGCGAGCGTCTCCAGCTCCTCCGGCGAGAGCGGCGCGCCGTACAGGCGGTTGAGCGCGCGCAGCACCGCCGCGGCGTCCGCCGAGCCGCCCGCCATGCCCGCGCCGACGGGGATGGACTTGTTCAGCGTGACGAGCAGCCCCTGCCCCTGCTTCCCCGCGGCCTCGAGGAAGGCGAGCGCGGCCTTCGCGGCGAGGTTGCGCTCGTCGCCGGGGATGAAGGAGAAGTTGCTCTTGACCTGGACGCGGCCCGTGTCGGTCAGCTCGAGCTCCAGCTCGTCGCAGATCGAGATGGTCTGCATGACCATGCACATGTCGTGGTAGCCGTCGGCCCGGCGCTCGGTGACGTCGAGCGAGATGTTCAGCTTGGCATACGCCTTTTCCCGTATCTGTTCCATGGCGCGCCCTCAGCCCAGGCTGTAGACCCGCAGCTCGTAGGGGCGGGTGGTGAAGCCGTTGCCGATGATGAAATTGGTGTCGTAATTGGACAGCTCCAGGGTCCAGCGGTTCAGGTCGATGCCCTCGGGCGCGTTGAAGCGCAGCTGCTCGGCGGTGAAGGAGCAGATGACCAGCAGGCGCTGCTCGAAGTGGCGGCGCTCATAGACGTAGAAATGCTTGTCGCGGGGCATATACTCGCGGTACTCGCCGCGCAGGACGGCGGGGCTGTTTTTGCGGAAGGACAGCAGGCGGCGGTAGAAGTTGAGCAGGGAGTCGGGGTCGGCCTCCTCGGCCTTGACGTTGATCTCGCGGTAGTTGCCGTTGACGAAGAACCAGGGCTTGCCCGTCGTGAAGCCCGCGTTGGGGCCGTCGTCCCACTGCACGGGGGTGCGGGCGTTCTCGCGCGTGCCCTCCTGGACGATGGACAGCACCTTTTTCTTCGGGAAGAACTTCGAGAGGATGCGCGCCGAGTTGAAGGTGTTGACGTCCTTGTACATGTTCAGCTCCGGCAGGCGCATGTTGGTCATGCCGATCTCCTGCCCCTGGTAGATGAAGGGCGTGCCCTTCTGCAGCAGGTACATGGCGGCGAGCATCTTCCCGCTCTCGGTGCGGTAGCGCTCGCTGCCGTAGCGGCTGATGATGCGCGGGTGGTCGTGGTTTTCGATGTACAGGGCGTTCCAGCCGCGCCCCGAAAGCTTGTACTGCCAGTCGGAGAAGGCCTTCTTCATCTTGACCAGGTTGAAGGGGCGGCGGATCATGTCGGTCATGAAGCAGTCGGCCTCCATGTGCGAGAAGGCGATCATCTCGTCGAGGACCTGATTCGGCCCCTCGGTCACGTAGCGCAGGGCGGTGTCCGCGTCGGTGAGCGGGCTCTCGCCCACGACGAAGCAGTCGTAGCGGCTGAGCACGTCGCGCTTGAACTCGCGCAGGTAGTCGTGGGCCTGCGGGCGGTTGGAGTAGTGCTTCATGCCGTTGGCCACGGGCAGCACGGGCCAGGTGCTCGGCAGGCCCGGGGTCTTGGAGATGAAGGTGATGACGTCCTCGCGGAAGCCGTCGACCCCCATGTCCAGCCAGAAGCGGAGGATGCGCTTGACCTCCTCGCGCACCTTCGGGTTGTCCATGTTGAGATCGGGCTGTTTTTTCGCGAACAAATGCAGATAATATTCGTCTAAATTGCTGTCATACTCCCAGGCCTCGCCCTCGAAGATGCTGGTCCAGTTGTTGGGCGGCAGCAGACGGCCCCCCCGGGACCGGCCGGGACGCCAGTAATAGTAGTCGTGATAGGGGTTGTCCTTGCTCTTGCGGCTCTCGATGAACCAGGGGTGCTCGTCCGAGCTGTGATTGATCACCAGATCCATGAAGACCCGCAGATTGCGGCGGTGCGCCTCGTCGAGCACCTGGCGGAACACCGTCAGATCCCCGAAGTCCGGGTGGATGTTCATGTAATCGGAGATGTCGTAGCCCCAGTCCGCGTTCGGGGAGGGGTAGAGCGGGGAGAACCAGATCGCGTCCACGCCCAGACTCTTGATGTAATCGAGCTTCCGGAGCACGCCCCAGAGATCGCCGATCCCGTCGCCGTTGCCGTCACAGAAGCTGCGCGGCCAGATGTGATAGACCGCCATATCCTTGTACCAGGGAGTAAAGGCCATGAGAACAAGCCCCCTTTCCGAGCATTCCCTGCCGCTATTGTATCACAGCTTTCCGCGCTAAACAAGGCGCGGGGAAGCTTTTTGACGGGAGTTGACAAAAAGGCTCTTTTGTGCCATGATTCGCACAACGGAAGCGTTTTCCGTGAAAGGAAGCAAAAATGAAAAAGAAACTTTTCTTCACCATCCTGCTCGTGCTGGCGCTGCTGACGCTGACGGCGGGCGCCGCCAGCGCGGAGAGCTACGTCACGCTGGGCAGCTTCACCGCCGGCGAGGAGCTGGACGTCGACATCGGCTGGGTCGACATCGCGGCGCAGATCATCGCCGAGGACGTGCCGCCCGGCCTGCGCGTGGAGCGTGAGGAGAGCGACGGGGACTGTCTGCTCTCGCTGAAGGGCACGCCCATGTACGCGGGCGACGAGCGCTTCACGATCGACGCCGGGGAGCTCTTTGTCTGCACCCTGCAGATCACGCCCGCGGTGCCGCGTGTGAGCGTCCCGCAGGATCAGGTATGCTCCCCCGGCGACACCGTCGAGCTCAAGGCGACGGCCTCGGCCGACGACGCGGGCACGCTGCGCTATCAGTGGTATTCCGCCGCCGGCCCCATCAACGACGAGATCCCGGGCGCGACGGGGAACATCCTGCGTCCGGACACCTCCGAGCCCGGCACGGTCTGGTACTGCTGCGAGGTCACCAACAGCAACAACGGCTTCGAGACCTCCGTCATGTCCGACTATGTCGGCGTCCAGGTCCGTCAGCTCGAGGTCCGGGCCGTCAGCATCGAGAGCCTGCCGCGCAAGACCGACTACCTGCTGGGCGAGGCGCTGGACACCACCGGCCTGCGCATCCTGATCAAGTACGAAAACGGCTACAACGAGATCCGCGACGAGGGCTTTGAGCTTACGCCCGCCGTGCTGGACACGCCCGGCACGCAGAACGTCACCGTCAGCTTCGCCGGCTACAACTGCGGCTTCGACGTCACGGTGCGGGCGCCGGAGGAGTCGGTGACGGGCATCGGCGTGCTGACGCTGCCCTACAAGACCGAGTATGTCGTGGGCGATCTTCTGGAGACGGACGGCCTGTCCATCCGCGCCCGGACCGTCGACGGCACGAGCTTCGACATGTCCGAGGAGCTCGACTGCAGCCCCGTCCTCCTCGACCGCGAGGGGCAGCAGACCGTCACCGTACGCTACGCCGGGAAAACCTGCACCTTCACGGTCACGGTCAAGCAGGACAAGGTCGTCACGGGCATCTCGGTGCTGACGCTGCCCACCACGCTCACCTACACCGTGGGCGACAGGCTGGACACCACGGGGCTGGCGCTCAAGGTGAACACCAACAAGGGCGCGGAGCCGCTGACCGACGGCTACACCTATACGCCCAAGGTGCTGACCACCCCCGGCACGCAGGAGATCACCGTCATCTACGGGCAGTATCAGACCAAGTTCAATGTGACGGTCAAGGCCCGGGAGGCCGTGACGCCCACGCCGAAGCCCACGGCGCCGCCGGCGGAGGAGCCGGGGACGTCCCCGGACCCGGGCGCCTCGCCCGACGTGTCCGTCACGCCGCACCCCGTGGAGACGCCGCCCATGCGCAAAAACACCGGCGTGAACACCGCGGTCAAGATCATCTTCGCCATCGCGGTGCTGGCGCTGGCCGGTCTGGCCGGCTACGTCTGGTATCTGCGCAAGCAGGGCTATGACGAGGAGGAGTCCGGGGACGACGAGCCGACGGAGACCGTCAGCGGCGAACCCATGGATGACGACAGGAAAGAGTAAAGCCCCGCAGGGGACGACGCCCTCGGCGTCCCGCAAAGCCCCGTAGGGGACGACGCCTTCGGCGTCCCGCAAAGTCCCGTAGGGGACGACGCCCTCGGCGTCCCGCAAAGCCACGCAGGGGACGACGCCCTCGGCGTCCCGCGCGGCAACACCCGGGAATAGTTGAAAATCTCCGGCGAATACGCGATAATAACACGTATTCGCCGGAGATTTGTATATGTTTTATCCTGCTGCGTGCCGGGCTGCCGGGGGGCGTCAGCCCCTACAATGTGCCTGGGGGCTTTTCTTTTTCGCCCGACATATGATATAATGAAAAAAACTGTCGTGGAGGTCGCGCATGAAGAAGATCGTCGTATTCGGCGGGGGCACGGGTCTGTCATGCCTGCTCGAGGGGCTCAAGCAGTTCCCGGTGGACGTCACGACCGTCATCACCGTCTCGGACAACGGCAGCAGCACGGGCGTTTTGAAAAAGGAGCTCGACATCCCCGCGGTCGGGGACGTGGGCAAGGTGCTCATCTCCATGGCCAACGTGGACGAGGACTTCACCCGCCTGCTGCGCTACCGCTTCTCCAAGGACGGCAGTCTCCACAACCACCCCGTGCGCAACATCATGCTCGCCGCGCTCATCGACCTCAAGGGCAACCTCACCGAGGCCACGCGCTATATGTGCACGCTTCTGAACGTCCGGGGCACGGTGCTCCCGCTGACCGAGGAGAAGGTCGAGCTCGTGGGCGAGACCCGCGGCCGCGCGAAAAACATCTACGGCCAGGTGGCCGTCAGCCAGAACATCCGGAAGATCACGCGCCTGAGCTACGACCACGACGTACACGTCAGCCAGGAGGTGGTCTCCCACATCCGGGAGAGCGATCTGATCGTCTTCAGCCCCGGCAGCCTCTTCACCAGCATCCTCCCGCATCTGATCGTGCCCGAGGTGGTCGAGGCCATCGGCGAGAGCGCCGCGCCCATCCTCTATGTCTGCAACCTGGTGACGCAGCCGGGCGAGACGGACGGCTACACGGTCGGCGACCATCTGCGCGTGCTGGACGAATATCTCAGCCGCCGGAGGGTGGACGCCGTGCTGGTCAACAACGCCCCCCTGCGCGAGGACGTGCTGGACGTCTACCACAGCACCGAGGAGAAGAGCGCCGTGACCCTGGACCGGGAGGCGGTGGACGCCCTGGGCGCCGCCGTCATCGAGGATGCGGTCGCCGTCATCGAGGACGGGCACATCCGCCACGACGCGCTGCGCACAGCCTTCCTGATCTTCTCCTACCTGATGAAGCACCCATGAAGACCGGACTGATCCTCGAGGGCGGCGCGATGCGCGGGCTCTTCTCCTGCGGCGTGCTGGACGTGCTGGCAGAAAATCATATCCGCTTCGACGGCGCCGCCGGGATCTCGGCCGGAGCCGTCTTCGGCTGCAATTTCAAATCCGGGCAGATCGGCCGCGCCGTGCGCTACAACAAGAAATACTGCCGCGACAGGCGCTACTGCAGTCTCTGGTCCCTGTTCACGACCGGCGACCTCTACGGGGCGGATTTCTGCTACCGTGAGCTGCCGGACGTGCTGGACCCCTTCGACCGCGCCGCCTTCCGCGCAGACCCCATGCCCTTCTGGATCGGCGCGACCGACGTGGAGACCGGCCGCTGCCTCTACCACCTCTGCTCCGACGGGGGCGCGGCGGACATGGCCTGGATGCGGGCCTCGGCCTCGATGCCCATGGTCTCGCGCCCGGTGGAGATCGACGGGCTCCGCCTGCTCGACGGCGGGATCGCGGACCCCGTGCCCTACGCGTACATGGAGGGCCTGGGCTTCGACCGCAACGTGATCGTGCTGACCCAGCCGCGCGGCTACCGCAAGCAGAAAAGCCGCGCCCTGCCGCTGATCAGGTTCCTGCTGCGCAAAATGCCGCGCGTCGCCGAAGCCATGCAGGCGCGCACGGAGGTCTACAACCGCCAGATGGACGAGCTCGATTGTCGCGAGGACAGCGGCGCCGCGCTGGTGATCCGCCCGCCGGAGGCGCTGGGCATCTCCCGCACCGAGGACGACCCGGACGAGCTCGAGCGCGTGTATCAGCTCGGCCGCCGCGAGGGCCTGCGCAGGCTCGACGAGCTCCGCGCCTGGCTCACGCCCGACGGCGCCGGGATTTTGCACAAAAACCGTGAGGAGAAATAAAGCAAGTTGACAAAAGCGCGGCAAATGCTTTTTGTTTTTTAACGAATCCTCTTGAAAACCGCGTTACTTCTGATAAAATACGTGTCATAAGGGGCTCGGGCCCTTTATAGATAATGAATGGGAGGAACCACGAATGAAAAAGACCCTTGCACTGATTCTCGCACTGGTCATGATCTTCGCGCTTGCGGCATGCGGGCAGCAGGCGGCTGCGCCTGCGGCGGCCGAGGCGAAGACCTACAAAGTGGGCGTTGCCATCT
>JAILNC010000089.1 GCA_024691985.1 Oscillospiraceae bacterium
GACCATCTTGTTGGTCAGCACGCAGCCCTTCGGGATACCGGTGGTACCGCCTGTGTACTGCAGGCGGATCGGGTCGTCCATCGTGATTTCGACATCGGGCTCGGTGTTCGGGTGGGTGCCGACAAGCTGGTTGAAGTCGTACAGGCCCTCGACCTGCGGCAGCTCGACCGCGCCGGAGGGGAGCTGGAAGGCGATGACGCGCTTGACGGCGCAGTCGGGGTTCTGCAGCATGGCGATCGCCTTGGGGGCGAAGGCCGCCATGACGACGACGGTCTCCGCGCCGCTGTCGTTGAACTGACCGGGCAGCTCCGGCACGGTGTAGAGCGGGTTGGCGGGGACCTCGATCGCGCCGATCTTCCACACCGCGTGCATGGCCAGCAGGTACTGGGGCACGTTCGGGGCCATGATCGCGACGCGGTCGCCCTTCTTCACGCCCAGATCCAGGAAGGAATTGGCCAGGCGGCGGGCCACGTCGTTGCAGTAGGCGTAGGGGAGAACGAGATCGCCGAGCACCGCATAGGGCTTGCCGGGATTCTTTTCGGCCCAGTAGTTGAACCACCATTTGCAGGGCTTGTCCTCATACTCGATCTTCTCCGGGATCTCCGGGTCGTACTGACTGCGCGCGAGAGCGGCGTTTTTCAGGGCGACCTCGTCCAATACCTTCAGGTAGTCTTCCATGTTTGTCGCTTCCTCCTTAAATAAATATTGTTTATCCGTTACTGCTCATCGAGACAGCTGAGATACTCGTTCACGCTGCGCTCGAGCCGGTGGAAGGCGCCCTCCGCGTCGCCGGCGCGGATCAGCTCGAGATAGCGCTTGGCCAGATGCACGTTGGACGCCGCGCCGAACACGGCGATCGAGCGCATCCAGAATTCCATGATGATCGGGCGGAATTCGTTGAGCAAAAGCGGGAAGAATTCGTTCCCGCTTCTGAGGCAGATGCCGCGGTGAAAGCGAAAGAGCGCGTCCGCGAGCGCGGCGTCGTCGGACTTTTCCCGCTCCAGCAGCGCGTCGGCCTGCGCGAGGATCTGTTCGAGATAGGCCAGGTCCTCGTCCGTGCGGCGCTCGGCGAGACGGCGCAGGGCTGCGCCCTCGATGGCGATGCGCGCCTCCAGAAAGCTGCGGGTCTGCTTGGCGGTCATGTTGCCGCCGTTGAGACGGATGCGGGCGTTGAGCGTCTCCATCGTGCCGGTCTCGGTATAGTTGGCCACGACCGCCCCGCGGCGGGGCGTGATCTCCAGAAAGCCCTTCTGCTCCAGCTCGACCAGGGCGGCGTGGATCATCGTCTTGCTGATGTGGGTCTCCTCCTGCAGCTGGCGCTCGGAGGGCAGACTGTCGCCCGCGCGCAGCTTTCCGGTGAGGATCTGCTCTTCGATTTTCTGTACGAGAAGGGCCCTGCGGGTGGGGACCTCTATCACACCGATCGACATTTCCAGTAATTGGTCCGACCAAAAGGACGGGCGTTCTCCTTGTTGCGAGCTTTTTGACAGATTATGAAAACCTGTCTGAATGTTTTCGATACTTCAAGGCAAGTATACACCAGGTTGCACAAAAAGGCAAGCAAATATTGCGCTTATCCGGAAGGTTTTCGTGAAAGAACACAAAAGTATCTTGAAATGAAAAACGGAGTATGCTATACTGAAAATGCTGGTCGGCCCAGCTCCGCGGCAAAATCCGCGCTCGCCGGGGCCGCAAAAACGGGTACTTTATTTCTGGAGGAGAATATATGGCTAAGAGTATCAGAAAACTGGCGGTCGTCGGCGCCGGGACCATGGGCGCGGCGATCGCGGCGTGCGGGGCCCGCGCCGGGCTGGACGTCGTGCTGATGGTCCGCGGCAAGGGCGAGGAGTCCGGCAGGGCGCGCGCCGCCAAGGCCGTCGAGGAGATCGTCAAGAAGGGCGAGATGAAGGGCTCGGACGAGGCGCGCATCCGTGCGGGCGTCGTCTGCGCGGACATGCAGCAGGACGCGGTGCTGCTTTCCGACTGCGATCTCGTGATCGAGGCCGTCGCGGAAAACCTCGGCGTGAAGCAGAGCACGATCAAATTCATCTTTGACAGCGCCTCCCCGGACACGATCGTCGGCACGAACACCTCGAACATCTCCATCGCCTCGATCGCCGAGGGCATGGAGCGGGAGCGGCAGCGCCGCTTCCTCGGCATCCACTTCTTCAACCCCGTGCGCTACATGGACCTTGTCGAGCTCATCCCCCACGCCGAGACGGAGGAGGAGATCGTCGCGCGGGTGCGCGCGCTCGTCAACGACCGCTTCGGCAAGACCCCGATCCGCTGCAAGGACGCGCCGGGCTTCATCGCCAACCGCATCGGCTCGATGGCGCTGACCTCGATCATGAACGCCACGACGGACATGCGTCTGGGCTTCCCGACGGCCGACGCGCTGACGGGCGATCTCATCTTCCGCCCCAAGCAGGGCGCCTTCAAGCTGCTCGACCTCGTGGGTCTGGACATCAGCGTCCACACGGTGGACTACATGGCCGGGGCGGAGATCCCCGACTATGAAAAGCCCTTCCGCAACCGGCCCGAGGTGCTGTACGACATCGTCGGCCGCGGCTGCCTCGGCAACAAGACGGGGGCCGGCTTCTACACCAAGAAGAAGGGCGCGAAAGGGACCGAGCGCTTCGTCTGGGATTACGAGAGCACGCAGTACGTCCCGCTCGAGCGCGTGAAGATCGCCTCGCTCGCGGAGGTGCGCGACAAGAAGGAGCGCCTGCGCGGCCTGCTCTTCGGCGACTGGCCCGAGACCGCCTTCCTGCGGCGCGTCGTGCTCGAGCCGATGTGGCTGGCCATGAAGAACGCCGACGAGATCAGCTGGGACTTCAGGGACATCGACGCGGCCATGCGCGGCGGCTACAACTGGATCAAGGGGCCCTTCGAGCTCTGCGACCTGCTCGGGGCGAAGGACATGCTCGCGCTGATGGAGGCGCAGGGACTCGAGCCGCCCGCCTGGGCAAAGGAGAAGATCGAAAAGGACGGCGCCTTCTACGCCGGCGCGGCGAAGCCCGCGGCCGCCTATCTGCAGCTGACGGACCACAGGGGCGTGATCCTCGAGAACAGGGACGCGGCGCTGTGCGACCTCGGGGACGGGGTGGCGCTCTTCTCGCTGCGCACGAAGGCCAACACCTACACGATCCCCGCCGCGCAGCTCATGCTCGCCGCGGCCGAGGAGGTCGAGCGCAGCGAGGCCTTCAAGGCCCTGGTCG
Source organism: Oscillospiraceae bacterium (assembly GCA_024691985.1). GTDB lineage: Bacteria > Bacillota > Clostridia > Oscillospirales > Oscillospiraceae > Limivicinus. Next base: position 3,219 of record JAILNC010000089.1, read on the forward strand.
TGTGCAACCCCGGGCCCAATCTCGGCGCGGGCGCCAACCTCTATGAGGTCGCCGCCGCGATCGAGACCGGGCAGTTCGAGATGCTCGAAAAGGGCGTCGAGGACTTCCAGAAGGCGAACCTGCGCCTGAAATATCTGAAAAAACCCGTCGTCGTCGCGGCGAAGGGACAGGCCCTCGGCGGCAGCGCGGAGCTGATGCTCCACGCCGGCTGCGTCGTCGCGCATCAGGAGCTGTACGCCGGTCTCGTGGAGATGGGCGTGGGCCTCGTCCCCTCGGGCGGCGGCTGCGCCGAGCTGCTCTTCCGCGCGACGGAGGGGCTGCAGTACGGGCAGATGGCCCGCATCATCCAGCAGATCGACGAGCTGGTGCTCCCGATCGCGCAGGCCAAGTACAGCATGAGCGCGGAGGAGGCGCAGCGAAACCTCTATCTGCGCCGGGGCGACTTCATCGTCGCCAAGGCGGACGCCCTGCTCGAACAGGCCAAGGCCGCGGCGCTGCGCCTCGCCGACGCCGGGTGGCGCGCGCCCGTCAAGAGCACGGTGACCGCCGCGGGCGAGAGCGGCTATACGCACCTGATGGCCACGGTGAACGTCATGCTGCAGGGGCGGATGATGACCCCCTACGACGCCGTGATCGTGGAAAAGCTCGCGCGGATCTTCTCCGGCGGCGACGCGCTCGCCGGCGAGCAGATCTGCGAGGAGGACGTGCTGCTGCTCGAGCGGAAGGCCTTCATGGAGCTGTGCCGCAATGAAAAGACGCTGGAGCGGATCAAGGGTATGGTCGCGACGGGTAAGCCCGTGCGCAATTAAGGAGGACGACATGGAAAGAAAGAACGCCGTTATCGT
>JAILNC010000093.1 GCA_024691985.1 Oscillospiraceae bacterium
CGCCGAGATCATCAAGCTGCGCGAGCGCATCAACACCACCTTCATCTACGTCACCCACGACCAGACCGAGGCCATGACCCTGGGCGACCGCATCGTCATCATGCGCGACGGCTACATCCAGCAGATCGGCACCCCGCAGGAGGTCTTCAATCACCCGGCCAACCTCTTCGTCGCCGGCTTCATCGGCATGCCCGTCATGAACTTCTTCGACGCGCAGCTCATCCGCGAGGGCGAGAAGTTCTTCGTCCAGCTCGCCGACGAGAAGGTCGAGCTCGCGCCCGAGAAGGAAGAGCGCCTTAAGAAAAACGACGTGCAGAGCCAGGAGGTCATCCTCGGCGTGCGTCCCGAGCATACCGTCCTCTGCAAGGAGGGCGGCATCCCCGCCAAGGTCGACGTCAGCGAGATGATGGGCTCCTCCGTCCACCTCCACGTCAGCGCCGAGGGCCGCGACGTCATCATCATCGTCCCCACCATCGAGATGGAGGGGCACTACAAGCTCGGCGATCAGGTGCGCTTCACCTTCGGCGGCAACGTCGCCCACGTCTTCTCCAGGGAGACCGAGAAGAACCTCGAGTGGTAACGGCGGCAAAAGAAAGCAAAACGAAAAAGCCTGCACCGAAAGGCGCAGGCTTTTCAATGTACAAACAAACCCCAGAACTTGTCATCTTGAGCGGAGGCGAAGCCGGAGTCGAAAGATCTGGAAGCCTGGAAACTGTTATGACCAGGATCTCTCCACTCGCTTCGCTCGGTCGAGATGACACCGAGCTGGTACTTTTTCTACAGTCTCACCCCGGCTGCGAGAGCAGCCGGGTTTTTTGAGACTATAAACAAAAACAGACAAGCCAAAGGTTTGTGTCATCCCGAGCGCAGTCGAGGGATCTTACAGATCGGGAATCCGGACTTTAAGATCTTTCGACTCCGCAGACAAGCTTGGAATGTCACACGCTGCCCGCGCGTCAGAATGCTCCGCTCAAGATGACAAGTTTAGGGCGTTTTTTGGGGAATGCCGCGCGTCAGGGCATCGGCGTGGGCGGGACGGCCTGCACATAGGCGGCCTCGCTGCGCCCCGGCCAGAGGGGACCGGCGAAGGAGATGGCGGTCACCTTGAGAGTATCCTCCGTGACTTCATCCCCAAAGCAGGAGAAGGCAAGCATATGGTCGCAGAAGGTCTCGCCGAAGACGCAGTTCCCGATCTCGACGATCGAAGAGTCGGCGATGCGCTGCCGGTAGTCCTCGTTGAAGGTGTTGTGCATAAAATTCTCATTGCCGACGGAGTTCATGAACTCCTCGCGCGTCCAGAGATGAAAGCCATAGCCCTCCGTGAAGACGTTCAGAGGGTAGTTCAGCTTGTCGGCCAGGGTTTCCCAGTCGCCGTCGGCGATGGCCTGCCGCACGGCATAGACAAACTCCGCCTGCGGATATCCCGCCTGGTAGTGATGCGTGGGCTCGTCGGCATAGGGATTGAGCAGCTCGTCGAGCGTGCCGAGATAGTCGGCCCCCTCCTTGCGCAGGATGGTCTCATATGGGATGACACCGTTTTCGTCCACGTCGTACATGCCGTTGAGGCCGGAGAGGGGCACGCTGTTCCAGCTCTTGTCCCCGCACTCGGTAAAGACGAGGGCGGGAGAGGGCACGTCGCGGACAAAGCAGCTGTCGAAGATGATCCCGTCGGTCTGGTAGAACTGCGCCGCGCCCTGCGAGCACTCGTAGATCTCGGTGCGCAGGATCTCCATCGAGGTACAGCGGGAGGCCTGGACGCCGAGGATGCCGCAGCCGTAAAGGCGCATGCTCTTGACCGTGACCTGGTTGCAGTTCTCGAAGCGCAGCACGCCGCCGGAGCAGACGCCCGGCTCCTTGGTATGGCCCGCCGTGAAGCCGAAGAGGGAGAGATCGTCGCAGTTTCGGAAGCTCAGCACATCGGCGAAGCGCGGGATCGCGGAAAGAGTGGTCGCTTCAGGGGAGCTGTCCTTCGCGCGAATGGTAAGGCCGTTTGCGTCATGGATCACCAGCGCCGGGCCGTCGTGGCTCTCCGCCCAGTACCAGTATTCTCCGCCCGCAGAGCCGTAGCTCGTCGCGGTCGAGAGGTCGAAGAGCGCCCCATCGAGGACGATCGTGCGGTCGGGGCCGATGGCGGTGAGGAATTCGTCCACGCTGGTGACGGCGATCTCCCCGCCGGGCCGGACCTCCGCCGCTTTGGCGGCGGGCGCGGGCGTGACGGCGACGTCGGGGTCGATGTCGCGCAGGCTCATCTCATTGAGCTCGGCGGCCTCGAGCGGGTCGCCGTTTACGTCGACCGGGTCGAAGCGGTGGTCGGGCACCCAAATGCGGAAGCTGTTGGCCTCGAAGCGGCAGCCGTCCACCACGGCGGGGTACTGCTCAAAGAGGAACACGCTGGCGCTGAGGCGGTTGTCGTGCACGTCGTTGGAGAGGAAGAGGGCGTTTTTGCTGTAGTTGGCGCGCAGCAGGTACTGGGCGGCGTTGTCGTGGATGTCGCAGTGGTGGACCGTGAAGCCCTCGGAGTAGTCGGCCTCCAAAAGCATCATGGCCTCGCCCTGCCCGGCGCGCGTGCCGTGGCTGTCGATCTCGCAGGTATCCACGCGCACGTTCCGGCAGCGACTGACAGAGACGGCGCTGTTGCTGCACTCGTAGATACGGGAGGTAAAGACCGTGAGACCGTCGCAGTCCAGGGCGTCGACGCCGACGGTGCCGCAGCCGTAGAGACCGCAGGCGATCACGTTGGTATTCTGGCAGCTTTCCAGACGCAGCACGCCGCCCGAGCAGAAGCCCGGCTCCCGCGTGTGGCCGGCGGTGAGGTCCGTGATCGTGAGGTTTTTGCAGCCCACAAAGCGGATGACGTTGGCGTAGCGCGGCATGGCGGCGATCGTCGTCAGCTCGCGGCCCTCGCCGCGGAGGGTGAGGTGCTCCACGTTCTGAATGACCAGCTCCGCGCTGTACTGCTCCTCCCCGCCGTAGACGGCGTTCCAGCTGTAATAAGGATTCGTGCTTTCACCGCCGTAGTCGGAGGCGGTCGAGAGATCGTATTCCCCGGCGGCCAGCTCGATCACCGCGCCGGGCGCGATGGCGGCCAGCAGCTCGTCCACGTTGGTCACGCGGACGGCGTCGGACGCAGGGGTTTCGGCGGGCTTTGCCGCCGCCGGGCCGGCGCCGACGGCGCAGCCCGCCAGGAGCGCGAGGGCCAGCACGGCGGACAGCAGGCGCGCTCCGTTCTTCTTATAGTGCATGATCTGCTCCAATCTTTCTTTCAAATCGCGCTTTTCGGTGGCAAACGTCGTGGCGACCACGCCCGCGGGCAGGGACGCCGAAGCCGCCATCGACAGCAGCGTCTTGCCGTAGGACTGCTTCTCCCCGCGCGTCATCCGCCGCAGCAGGACTTCGTCGCAGCTCAGTTCGCAGGAGCGGTCCAGTTCCCGGCGGATGAGGTATGACAGCGGGTTGAACCACTGGGTGGAGAGCACGGCGACGGCCAGCCACTTGTACAGGGCGTCGAAGCGGCGGTAGTGCGTCAGCTCGTGGCGCAGGATGTTTGTCAGCAGTTCTTCGTCGTAATCGCGGTCGGGCAGGACGATCTTCGGCCTGATAAGTCCGTAGCTCAGGGGCGTTTTGACCGGGGCGCAGCGGTACAGGGCGGGCTTGTGCCCGGGGATCGCGGCGTAGACCGAGCGGGTGAAGCGGTCCGGCCTTCTGAGCGCGCCGCGCAGCCGTCGGGTGAAGCGGAGGTAGGACGCGGCCGGGAACAGGAAGCAAGCGCCCGTCCCGAGCGCCCAGAGCCCCAGCCAGAGCCGCGGCGAGCGCCATATGATCCGCAGCGGCGGCTTTGCCTCGACCGCGGGCGCCACCTCGGGTTCCGTCGCCTGCACTGACGCCGCGGGGACGGCCTGCGGCGCGGCGGGCGGGAGATAGGCCCCGGCGGGCAGCTCTGTTTCCGCTTCCCGATTCAGCGGCGCGGAGACCGCGACCGGCGCGGCGATGGGCGCGGCCTGCCTCCCCGTCGGCACCAGCCCGGGCAGGGGCAGAACAAAGCGCAGCAGCACCAGCAGCCAGGCGTAGTAGTACACCGTGCTCGGCATCTTCCGCAAAAACACATAACGCAGCGCGAGCAGCACCAGCGCGAGGGCGCTGCCGCCGAGCGTCAGGATCAAAAGCGTCCGCACGGCTTAGTCCTCCACGCGGAACATCTGCCGCAGCTCCTCGACGTCGCTTTGGGTCAGTCCCTCGGCGCGGACGAGGGCGGCCACCAGCTCCCGCGCGCTGCCGTTGTAGAGGCGGCGGATGAGGCTGTCGGTGGCCCAGGCGTTGTATTCGCGCTCCGTGATAAGGGGGGAGTAATAGTAGACGTTCCGTTTCTCCTGCAGCACAGCGCCCTTGCTAACGAGGCGGGAGACCAGGGTCTTGACCGTAGTCGCCTCCCAGCCCTTCGCGCGCTGCAGGCGCCCGCGGATCTCCGTGACGGGCAGGGCCTCCCCCGCCTGCCACAGCAGCTTCATGACCTCCAGCTCGGCGTCGGAGATCTTCTCGGCGAGTTCGTTTTGCATGACAGTTTCCTCCGCAGAATAGTTTACACGTGTAGTCTGCACAATCGCACTATAGCATAAGAGACTACACTTGTCAACTGCTGATTTGAAAGAAACCGGCTGCGAGAGCAGCCGGAATTTCGATTTGTTTTTTGCGGGGGCGTGTACCTCGCAAAAAACACTTCTCGCCCCGCAAGTGTGCGAGCGCAGCGAGTGCGCGCGGCGGGGTGTAAAAAATCGTCGGCGAGGTCTTTTGACCTCGCCGACGAAGCGTCAGCAGAGTTTCGCGCCGGCGGGGACGGAGTCGTCGAGCATCATGAGATACAGATCCTCCTTGCCGTCGACCATGCGCAGGGCGGACAGCAGCATGCCGTTGGACTCCAGGCCCATCATCTTGCGGCTCGGCAGGTTCAGGATGGCGACCACCGTCTTGCCGACCAGCTCCTCGGGCTCGTAGAACTTGTGGATGCCGGAGAGGATCTGGCGCGGGGTGCCGCTGCCGTCGTCGAGCATGAACTTCAAGAGCCTGTCGCTCTTCTTCACGGCCTCGCAGGAGAGGACCTTGCACACGCGCATGTCGCATTTGGCGAACTCGTCGATGCTCACGTCGGGGGACACGGGCGGGTACTCGATCTTCGGCGCGGGCTTGGCGTGCGTGGCCTCCAGCTCCTCGAGCATCTTCTGCGTGTCGATGCGCGGGAAGAGGGTCTCGCCCTTGTGGACCTCGACCTCCGCGGGCAGCACGCCGTAGACGGCGGCGCTGTCCCAGCTCTGCGCGGCCTTGTCGGCGCCGATCTGGGCGAAGGCCTTCTCGCAGCTGGCGGGGATGAAGGGCGTGAGCATGATGAGGCTGACGCGCAGGGCCTCGAGCAGGTTGTACAGCACGGTCGCGAGGCGGGCCTTCTTGCTCTCGTCCTTCGCGAGGGCCCAGGGCAGGGTCTCGTCGATATACTTGTTGGCGCGCTGGATGAGCTTGAAGACCTCCTCCAGAGCCAGGTGGGGCTGGAAGACGTCCATCTGCGCGGCGTACTTTTCCGCCGTGGAGGCGATGAGGGCGAGCAGCTCCCCGTCAAAGTCGCCGCTCTCGCGCGCGGCGGGCAGCCTGCCGCCGAAGTACTTCTCGACCATGGCGGTCGTGCGGGAGACCAGGTTGCCGAGATCGTTGGCGAGGTCGGTGTTGATGGTGTTGATCAGCAGCTCGTTGGTGAAGTTGCCGTCGGAGCCGAAGGGGAAGGTGCGCAGCAGGAAGAAGCGCAGCGCGTCCACGCCGAACTTGTCGGCCAGGATGTAGGGGTCGACCACGTTGCCCTTGGACTTGGACATCTTCTCGCCGCCGAACACGAGCCAGCCGTGGCCGTAGACCTTGGTCGGCACGGGCTCGCCCACGCTCATGAGCATGGCGGGCCAGATGATGGAGTGGAAGCGGACGATCTCCTTGCCGACGATGTTGACCGGAGGCCAGTACTTGCCGAAGTCGTCGTAGCGGTCGTTCATGAAGCCGAGAGCGGTCGCGTAGTTGAACAGCGCGTCGACCCAGACGTAGACCACATGGCCCGGGTCAAAGTCCACGGGGATGCCCCAGGAGAAGCTGGTGCGGGAGACGCACAGGTCCTCCAGACCCGGCTTGATGAAGTTGTTGATCATCTCGTTGACGCGGGAGGCGGGCTCGAGGAAGGTGCCGGACTCCAGCAGCTCCTGCACGGGCTTGGCGTACTTGGAGAGACGGAAGAAGTAGGCCTCCTCCTCGGCGTCGTGGACGGGACGGCCGCAGTCGGGGCACATGCCGTCCTTGAGCTGGCTCTCGGTCCAGAAGCTCTCGCAGGGGGTGCAGTACTTGCCCTTGTAGGCGCCCTTGTAGATGTCGCCGTTGTCGTACATCTTTTTGAAGATGCGCTGCACGGCGGCGACGTGGTAGTCGTCGGTGGTGCGGATGAAGCGGTCGTTGGAGATGTTCATCAGCTTCCACAGATCGAGGATGCCGCCCTTGCCGCAGACGATGTCGTCGACGAACTTCTGGGGGGTCTTGCCGGCCTCTTTCGCTTTCTGCTCGATCTTCTGGCCGTGCTCGTCCGTGCCGGTCAGAAACATCACGTCGTAGCCGCGCAGCCGCTTGTAGCGGGCGAACACGTCGGTGGCGACGGTGCAGTAGGTGTGGCCGATGTGCAGCTTGTCCGAGGGATAATAGATCGGGGTGGTGATGTAGAAGGTCTTCCTGTTTTCCATACTCTCTTCTCCTTTATTCGTCGATCGCGAAACTTCGTTTCACGATCGAAGTACTCGCACATATCGCACTCGTCGCACGAGGGACGCTCCTCGTTTGGTTGGTGCGAGGGCTCGCAAAGCTCGCCTCAGGGTGTTTTTGAGGCGGCAGAGCTGCCTCAAAAACGGATTTGAATTGCCTTCGGCTTGCTGAACGTTCTTGGATTTCTCAGGTGGGGTTGTAGTAGCCGGGCAGAAACGAGTCGGCAAAGGGATCCTCAAAGCCCTCGGGCCACTCGATGTCCTCCTTGTGGAGGTAGTAGGTGCCGGAGTTTTCAAAGACGGTGTCCACGTAGTTGCCGTCGGCGTCGTACACGTCGCCGTAGGTATAGATGGAGTAGCCGATGACGACCTCGGGGTATTCCTCGTCATAGACCTCGGCCGAGGTGTGGCGCAGGCGGATGCTGCTGCCGTCGAAGTCGGTGCCCCAGATCTCGCAGGTCAGCGTGTCCTCGTCGGGGTCGATGTAGGCGCGGATCATGATCGGGAAGTCGCGGCTGTTGCGGAACTTGAAGTCCGGCTGGCCCCAGCTCACCGTGGCGTCGAGCCCGTAGTCGAGATAGCCGACCTTGAAATAGTGGTTCGTGCGCGAGACGGTCTTGAGCTGGGCATACATGGTGGCGCAGTAGAGCGTGGAGCTCACCTGACAGATGCCGCCGCCCAGGGCCTCGACCTCCTCGCCGTCGCTGTAGGCCTTGGCGAAGCGGAAGCCCGCCTCGGCGGTGCGCTGGCCGACGGTCTCGTTGTAGGAGAAGGTCTCGCCCGGCAGCAGGACGACCTGGTCCAGCTTGCCCGCCGCGATCTTGATGTTGTTGATGCGCGAATCGGTCGACCAGGCGTAGCTCGTGGTCTGGATGCCGAGCAGGTCGCGGAAGAGCAGGGCCTCCAGCTCGGCGGCGGTGGTCTCGGGCTGGCTGAGCGTCAGCGGGATGAGCACCTGCTCGCCGATGGCGGCGGCGCTCCACATCGCCTTGGCCTGGGCGGCGTCGAAGCGGCAGCCCACGACCTCCGGCTCAACGGAAAAGTCCTCGTGAAAATAGGCGTCCGCGGGTTCGACGGCGAGATCCTGTGCGAGCTTGTCGAAGTCGGGCATCTCGGGCTGCTTTTTGAGCGTGTCGAAGGCGAGACTGTCTTTGCCCTCGCGCAGCGCGCCGCACAGCGCGGTATAGAGCGCGTCCGTGTCGAGCTCGACGCCGCCCGCGCCCTTGAACACGACGAGCTTCGCGCCCGGCAGGTCGAGGGTGATCGTGTTTTTGGCGAGATTGCGCCGCAGCTGTGTCAGACCGCCCTCCATGCAGGAGCGGAGATAGTCCTCATCCAGCGCCGGTCTGTCCTGCGCGAGGTCGTGGGCGGCAAAGTGACTGCTCAGATAGTGCAGAAGATTGCCGAACACGTCCCCGGTGTGGCCGTAGCGCTGTGCGGCGGCGACGGCCTGCTCCTCCGTCATGGCGGCCCCCGCGCGGAGATAGTCTACCGCGAAGCCCGCGCCCGCGGGCAGGGAGACCGAGAGCGTCTCGGGCGTGCGCTCGCCCCAGCGGGCGGCCTCCAGCGCGGCGGCGGTCTCCTCGCCGGTCATGCCGCCGACGTAAACGCCGTCGATATAGAGGCGGGGGAGGTTCCGGTCGCTGACCGAGAGCGTGTAGCCCCACACGGCCGCGCCGCAGAGCAGCAGCACCAGCACGCACAGCACGAAGGCGGTGATCAGCACGGCCTTTTTGCCGCGTCTGCCCTTGCCGGCTGCGCTCTCCTTCCCGCTCAGGTTGTCCAAAGTTTCAGCCAATAGAAAAACCTCATTCTATGCGATGACCGACCGCCTGCACGTCATTCCGGGCCAGTGCGCACACCGGCGTGGGAATCCGCATCTCTCAGCACCTGCAAATCAGGAGAACGGATTGCCGCACCAGTGACGTCGGTCACCGGTTCGCAATGACGGGGAAGAACGGAAGTTCCTCAATTCTTCTTTCTCTGCTCGTAGAGCTCGGTGAAAAGCTCCTCCTCGCCCTTGGGCAGCTCGACCCGGAGCGAGGCGTATTCCGCGTCGGAGAGCCAGGGCGTGCCGTCGATGCGGCCGCTGGCCTGGGTCTCGAGCATGATGCCGATGAGCGTGTTCGAGATCAGGAAGCCCGGCACCGTGAAGTGCCAGCGGTCCTCTGTCTGCTGGACCCAGCCCTTGGCCTGAAAGGCGCGCAGCACCTGCTCGATGGGCCGCCAGTCGCACTGGCAGCGGGCGATGTAGTCGCGCTTCGAGATGCCGCGGGAGGTGCGCATGCCGAGCATGATGTACTCGACCGAGCGCTCGAGCGGGCTGACCTCCTCGTACTCGGCCACGAGGCTGACCTTGCGGCGCACGCCGGCGATGTATTCCTTCAGATCCCGGACATAGCTGTAGCGGATGCTGCCGACGCAGGAGGCCGCGCCGGGACCGAAGCTGATATAGTCGTCGAGGTTCCAGTACTTGAGATTGTGCTTCGACTCGAAGCCGGGGGCTGCAAAGTTGGAGATCTCATACTGGCGATAGCCGTAGCGCGTGAGCATCTCGGCCGTGTAGGAGTACATGTCCGCCTGCTCGTCGTCGTCAGGCAGGATGGGGGAGCCGTTGTACGCCTCGTACATCTTTGTCCCCGGCTCGAGCTTGAGCGCGTAGGCGGAGATATGCTCCGGGTGCAGCTCCACGATCTGGGCCAGGGTGTCGGCCCAGTCGGCGCGGGTCTGGCTCGGCAGGCCGTACATGAGATCGAGGCTGATGTTGTCGAAGCCGGCCCTGCGCGCGTCCTTGTAGGCCTTCTGCGCCTGCTGGAAGCTGTGGCGGCGGCCGATGAGCTTCAAAAGATTGTTGTCGGTGGCCTGCACGCCGATGGAGAGGCGGTTGACGCCCTCCTCGCGCAGCAGCTTCAGGGCAGTGGGGCTGATGGAATCGGGGTTGCACTCGACCGTGATCTCGGAGTCGAGCCGGACGTTGCCGTTGAGCTTCAAGACGTCGAGGATCTGCACCAGGCGGTCGGCGCCGTAGTAGCTCGGCGTGCCGCCGCCGAAGTAGATCGTGTCCACCTCGTAGTTCTGGATGGAGTGGGCGGACTCGTCCAGATGCTCAAGCAGGGCCTCCTGATAGTCGTCCATCAGGTAGGCGCAGCCCGCGAGCGAGTAGAAGTCGCAGTAGCTGCACTTGCTGGCGCAGAAGGGGATGTGGATGTAGATTCCGAGGCGTGGTCTTGTCATGGGTCAACTCCCGTATCGAAGGAAGCGTGTAGGGGGCGGCCACCCGGACACCCCGACTTCAGATCTGCACAACGGGCCGCCGAGGGCGTCGGCCCCTACGAATTCAAAATAGCTCGGCCACCAGCGAAACAAAGGCGGCGGGGTCCTCGATCTCGGCGCCGGAGAGCATCTCCGCAAGCCGCGCGAGGATCTGCGAGAGCTTCTTCGCCCGCTCTTTGTCGCCGCCGTCGAAGGCGGCCTTGAGCGCCTGCACGGCGGGGTGCCCCTCGTTGAGCTCGAGCACGCGCGTTGCGCGCACGGAGCGCATCTCGGGACTCGGCCCGTGGCGGAAATATTTCTCCATCTCGAGGGTGATCGCGCCCTCGGTGGTCAGACAGCAGGGCTGGCTGGCGAGCTTGCGGCTGAACTTGACCTTCGCCACATCGTCGCCGACGGACTCTTTGACGAAGCCGAGGAACTCTTTGTTCTCGATGTCGCGCTCGTCGGCGGCCTTCTTCTCGTCGTCGGTTTCGAAGCCGAGATCCTCAGTCACGACGTTCAGGAAGCCCTTGCCGTCCTGATCGTGCAGGCACTCGAGCACCATCTCCTCCAGCGGGGAGGAGAGGTACAGGATGCTGTAGCCGCGGCGGCGGACCTCCTCGCACTGGGGGAGGCTGAGCGCGTGCTTGACCGAGTCGGAGCTGGCGAAGAAGATGGCCTTCTGGCTCTCGGGCATGGCCTCGACGTATTCCTTGAGCGTCACCTGCGTATCCTCGGAGCTGTAGAACAGCAGCAGGTCGCGCAGGAAGTCCTTGTAGCGGCCGTACTCGTCGCACACGCCGCACTTGAGGTGCACGCCGTAGTTTTTGTAGAACTCCTCGTACTTGGGCCGATCCTCGCGCATGAGCTTCTCGAGCTCGCCCTTGATGCGCTTTTCGATGTTCTGGCCCATGATCTTGAGCTGGCGGTCGTGCTGCAGGATCTCGCGGGAGATGTTGAGCGAGAGGTCGGGGGAATCGACGACGCCCTTGACGAACTCAAAGTAGTCGTGCACGAGCTTGTCGCACTTCTCCATGATCATCACGCCGTTGGAGTAGAGCGTGATGCCGCCCCTGGTCTCGCCGTAGAACTGGCTGCCGTTCTCCTCGCCGGGGACGAAGAGCATGGCCTTGTAGCTGACCGCGCCCTCGGCGTTGATGCGCACGAGCACGCAGGGGTCCTTGACATCGTGATGCTTCTCCTTGTACCAGGCGATGCAGTCGTCGTCGGTGACCTCGCTCTTCGCGCGCTGCCAGATGGGGACCATCGAGTTGACGGTCTCCTCCTCCTTGACCATGCGGTAGTCGAATTTGGGGCTGCCGTCGTCGTTGGTCTCGCCGGTTTCAAAGCGCTCGCTGTGCTCGATCTCCATTTTGATGGGCCAGCGCACGTAGTCGGAATACTTCTTGATCAGGGCCTTGAGCTTCCAGACCTCCAGATAGCTGCCGTAGATCTCCTCGTCGGTGTCGGGCTTGATGTGCATGATGACGTCGGTGCCGATACTGTCGCGCTCGATCTCGCTGACGGTGTAGCCGTCCGCGCCCGCGCTCTCCCACTTCACGCCCTTCTCCTCGCCGTATTTGCGGGTCAGGACGGTGACCTCGTCGGACACCATGAAGGCCGAGTAGAAGCCCACGCCGAACTGGCCGATGATGCTCAGATCCTCGGCCTGCGCCTGGTTCATCTCCGCCTTGAAGGCGCCGGAGCCGGAGCGTGCGATGACGCCGAGATTCTTCTCCGCCTCCTCGAGGCTCATGCCGATGCCGTTGTCACGCACGGTGATGGTGCGGGCTTCCTTGTCGGGGATCACGTCGATGCGGAAGTCCCCGCGGTCGAGCCCGACCTTCTCGTCCGTCAGCGAGAGATAGCAGAGCTTGTCGATCGCGTCGGACGCGTTGGAGATGATCTCGCGCAGAAAGATCTCCTTGTTGGTGTAAATGGAATTGATCATCAGGTCAAGCAGACGCTTGGATTCTGCCTTGAACTGCTTCTTGGACATGTCTGTGTATGCCTCCGTTATCAGTTTGTTGTCATAAATACAAAGTATACCACATTTTCCCGGAAATTCAACCGCCCGGGTGGGAAGAGGCGAAGAGTTTACCGTTTGCTAACAAAAACGCGGAAGGACTGCTGCGCCGGAGGCGCAGCAGTCCGTTATGATTGCCGGAAACAGAGCGCCGTCACTTGACGTGCTTGCCCTGGTAGCCGCCGGGGAGGCGGGGCTTCTTCACGCTGCGGGATGCGCTCGTCGCGCTGTTCTGCCCGGAGGCGTTCAGAGCGTGGCGGCCGCCGGAGCCTGCGGCCGTACGGGCCGGCGCGCTGTGCGCACCGCCGCCGCGGACACGGCGCGGGGCTTCTGCGGGAGCCTCTTCCTCCGCCTGAACGGGACTCGGCTCGGCCTCGGCGGGCTCTTCAGCCGCGGCCCGGACATTGCGGCGCGGCGCGGCTTCGGCGCTTCTCTCCGCCGTTCTGGAACGGCGCGGCGCAGCCTCGGCGTTTCTCTCTGCCGCTCTGCTGCGGCGCGGGGCGGACTCGGAGAAGATCGGCGAGCGGACGGCGTCCGCGCTCTCCTCCTCAACGGCGGGCGCAGCCCGGCGGCCGGAGCCGGAATAGGTCTTGACGTCCTCATCGAACGCCTCCTCCGGCTCCTCTTGTACCGGCTTCGCGCCGCGGCGCGCGGGCGCGGCGGCCCTGGAGGCCCTGGCGGGCTGCGCGGCCTTCGCGCGGCTCTTGCCGGGGGCGGAGCCCGGAAGGGAGATCGGCAGCACGTCCCGGATGTCAAAGTCCAGGATCGCGGCGCACAGCGGGCTGTTCCTGCGATTGCGGTTGAGGAAGCGGAAGATCATCTGGGTGATCAGCCAGGCCACGACGCCGGAGAAGACGCCGATGATCGCGGCAAAGAGCACGTCGGAGGGGTAGTGGGCCATCAGATAGTTGCGGGAGACGCCCATGACAAAGACGATCAGCACGGAGGGGAGGATCCACTTTTTCCCGCGCATGAGCGTGATGGCGGTCATGCCCGCGGCGCAGGCGGTCACGTGCCCCGAGGGGAAGGAGCAGCCCTCCTCGGCGGGGGCGCCGAGCGCCTGCCACCACTCGTTGTACTCTGCGACGGCCTCGAAGGGGCGCACGCGGCCGACGCTGTCCTTCAGGATGATGTTCGTGATCAGCGCGCCGCAGCAGACCGCGCCGAAGATGCACACGCCCAGATCCCGCCTGTCGGCCATGAGCATGAACAGCAGCGCCAGCAGGAAGAACACGATGCCCTTCTCGCCGATGAAGGTGATCGCGCGCATCAGCGGCGTCAGCACGCCGCCGGCCTTGTCGCCCATCACATGCAGAATATTCAGGAAGAAATGGTCGTAGCCGGCGAAGAACGTGTCCAGCCACTCGGCCATCTTGGAAGAGTACATGGAGACCCCTCTTTCTGTAACTTGTTGTTACCAATATACACCCAACTGTTACAAAATGCAAGCCCTTTTCTAAATTGCCATTTCGATCCGGACGTGTTAAACTATGATGGAAAAAGGAGCTGATATGCCTTGAAGCTGAAAAAATGGATGCCGACGCTGGTCCTCGTGCTGGCCCTGGCGTATTACCTGCTGCCGGGCGGCGTGACGTCGACGCCGCAGAGCGCGCCCACGGAGCGTCCGGCGGACGAGCTGAGCCTGGTCACGGCCCCGCCGGACGAAACGGGCTCGGTCACGGCTCCGCCGGGCGAAACGCAGGCGGAGGAGCAGATCGACGAGGACGGCAGCTATACCACGAAGGAGGACGTTGCCCTGTATGTGCACACCTACGGCCACCTGCCCTCCAACTTCGTCACGAAGAAGGAGGCCGAGGCCGCGGGCTGGCAGGGCGGGCGGCTCGACAAGATCCTGCCGGGCAAGTGCATCGGGGGCGACTACTTCGGCAACAGCGAGGGGAAGCTCCCCAAGGCCAAGGGCCGCAGGTGGACCGAATGCGATATCAACACCCTCGGGAAGCGCTCGCGCGGACCGGAGCGCCTCATCTTTTCCAACGACGGTCTGATCTATTATACCCCGGATCACTACGAAAGCTTCGAGCTGCTGTACGATTAAATCCCCATGCGCAGCGCAGCGCATCACGATAAAGGAACGCCGTCACGGCATGGGGATTTTGCGCATCAAAACCGGCTGCCGCGTCAAGCGGCGAGGTTTTGGCGCATTTTCAATTCTTCCGGTGGAAGCAATGCTTTCACAGGAATCCCGGATTCGACAAAATTCGACACAGTTTCCGAAGTTTCCCTGTAAAACCTTGTAAAGCCCTGTTGCATCCTGTCGAAATATACGATATTATGTCAACAAATGTTCTCGGTTGTTCGACAGGATTCTGTTGTCGCAAAGTATGGAGCATGGTACATTTATTGCGACAAACGGTGGATTCTACTTTTTTGGAGTACGCATTTCTCCGTAACAAGCAACACGGGAGGATATTATTATGGAAACCAAGATTCGCATTGTCGCAGCGGACCCGAACCGGGAGTTCTGCCGTCAGCTCGGCGAGCTTGCCGCGGCGGAGGGGGATATGGAGCTGGTCGGTACGGCGGGCGACGGGCTCGAGGCCCTGAGCTTGGCGGGCCAGCTCAAGCCGGATCTTCTGCTTCTGGAGCTGGTGCTGCCGAAGCTGGACGGGCTGGAGGTCCTGCGCCGCCTGCGGGAGACCGGGACGGACTGCCGCGTGATCGTTCTGTCGGGCTTTGTCAACGGGAAGGTGATCGCGGACTGCTCCGCGTGCGGGGCGGACTATTTCGTGCCCAAGCCCTGCGACGTGCATGCCCTGCTCTCGCGCATCCGTCAGCTCACCCGCGGCGCCGGGATCAAGCCCGGCGCGGGCGTGGACTGCCGCGAGCTGAACGCCGCCGCGCGCTCCGACGCCGACCTCGAGGCCGTGGTGACCGACATCATCCACGAGATCGGCGTGCCCGCCCACATCAAGGGTTACCAATATCTGCGCGAGGCGATCATCCTGACCATCCGCGACATGGACATGATCAACGCCGTGACGAAGGTGCTCTATCCCGAGGTGGCCAAGCGCTTCAACACCACGCCCTCGCGGGTCGAGCGCGCCATCCGCCACGCCATCGAGGTCGCCTGGGACCGCGGCGACGTGGAGACCCTGCAGAGGTTCTTCGGCTACACGGTCAGCGGCATCAAAGGCAAGCCGACAAACAGTGAGTTCATCGCGATGATCGCGGACAACCTTTCGCTGAAAAGAAAACACAGCGCGATACGGTGAAACGATTGGGGCGCAAGCGATTGAGGGGTTGGAAACAGTTTTCGAAAAGCAAAAAGCGATAGTTTCAGGTCTGTCAACACGCCCGGTCTGTTGGGATAAGGAGGTATACAGATGATCGGAAGACAAGTCATCACGGTCAACAGAGCCTTTACGCTTCAGGAATTGGAGCAGTTCATGCAGGAAAACTGGGACAAGGAGCAATACAACAGCTTTAAGCTCGGGAAACCGACCTCCGCGTCTGTCGGCGAATACATCCTGCTTCCGGCCACGCGGAGGTACCTTGTCATCGTCTATCCGAAGGCGGCAGGCGGACTGTTCAGCAGAGAAAACAAAATCGTCCTGTCCGTCGCGGACACGCCGACGGGGGCGGAGGAGGCGTTCATTGAGTATTTCCCCCAGGAAGGACCCTTCACCAGACTGTGGCAGACGAGCATGGTTCTGGACGCCGAGATGGAGAGAAGGGGACCTGCGGAGGGAGCGCTGCTGGAATACACGGAGCACATGAAGAGCATCCTGTCAAAAAACGGCCTGCTGAAATAACCGCGCCGTGCCCGCTCCCCACGGCTTGCTTTTCTCTCGGAAGCGGCCGGATCACGGAAGGGGAGAGCTCTCGGGCTGCCTTCTCCTGACATCAAAAGAAACCCCCCCGCTTTTTCGCCCTGCGGCGAAAAAGCGGGGGGTTTTTACATAAGCGGGAGACGCTCAGGGCGCGATCCGCGCCGACAGACGGGCGAAGCAGCCGAACACCAGGGCCTGTATGCGATCCGCCAGACGGCGGACACGCAGCAGGGCGAAGAGCCTCTGCCGCAGCAGGTCGACCAGCGTGCAGAGGAACGCGGTGAGCAGCGCGGCGGCGAAGGTCCACACCCAGCCCCAGCTTGCCGAGGGCAGCGGGAAGCGGGCGAGCAGCGGCTCGATGAGCCAGTACCAGACGGCGGTGTGGAGCAGGAACACGCCCAGCGCCGCGGAGGACGCCTTCGCGATCATCCGCCGCAGCCCCTCGGGCGGCCGGGCGCGGGCGCCGAGCAGCAGCATGCTGCAGGCCGTGAGGACAAGCGTCGGCGAGGTATAGACGTAGAACATCCGGTCGCGCAGACTCAGGAAGGAGCCGGGCTCGAAACGGGTGATGCAGAACCGACGCCATAGCGCGCTCAGCAGCAGCGAGCCCGCGAGCACGATCCAGATCCGCCGTATGGGCGTCTCGCGAAACCAGCCGTGCTTTTTCAGCGAGCAGCCGTAGAAGTACAGCACGCTCAGCCAGATCCAGCCGTAGCCCTCCTCCAGCTGGAAGGGGTCGCAGTCCAGAAAGGCGCGCAGCAGCGGGGCCAGCGAGGTAAAGAGGAACAGACAGACCAGCATGCAGGCGTTCGCGCGGCGCGTGCTCTCCCGCACGACGCGCTGGAGCAGCGGCGCAATGAACATCATTTCGAAATAGGCGGTGAAATACCAGTTGAGCCGCCGCAGGATCGGGAAAAAGATCTCCGTAACGGAGAGCGCGTATTCGGAGAGACCGAGATAGTACGGCAGCACCTGGAACAGCACCCGGTAAAACTGCATCTGCAGCCAGAGCATCACAAGCGCCGAGACGCGGATGCGCGTGGGCTCGTCCCGATAGCTCACATAGCCGCTGATCACGCCGAAGCAGTTGACAGAGGCCAGGGTCAGCGCATAGAAAAACAGATCGGGCACCGGCGCGGTAAAGGCGGGCTCCAGATTGACCGTGGAGCACACCGGGAAAAAGTGGCCCGAGACCACGAGAAACGCACAGAGCGCGCGCAGAAGATCTACGCCGATTTCCCGTTCGCTGCGCACAGGTCCTCTCCCCTTTCCGCTTTTTTCTCTATTGTAGCGATTTCTCGCCAAAAGTAAAGTCCCAAGTTGACGGCAAGGAGCCCGCGGGTATGGGGCGTTTTCCCTCCGGCGGCTTGTTTTTCCAGCAGCGCTGTGGTATAAATAAATCACACTTCCCGCCGCGGCAGGGCCGCGGCGCTTACGGAAAGATCGGCTTTGCCGGGGGCCTGCCCCCCGGTCCGGCGAGAGGGGCTTGGCACGCGATGAAATTCGATACGCTGTTTCGCTATCGGGCGCACTATATGGCCATTGCGATCGCGGAGGTCGTGACCTATCACATCAAGGGCAGCTTTCCGGACACGCCCCTGAAGACGGCGCTCTTCCTCTTCGTCGGCTCGGTGGACACCTTCTTCTTCGTTTCCGGCATCGGCTGCTTCTTTTCCTGGAGGCGCGACCGGGACCCGGCGGCCTTTCTCCGCCGCCGCGCCCTGCGCATCCTGCCGAGCTATGTGCCCTTCATCCTGTTCTGGATCGCGCTGCAGCTCAGGGGAGCGGGGATAGGCCCGACAGCGGCGCTGGCCAATCTCTTCGGACTGGAGGGCTTCGTCGCGGCCAAGCCCTCGTTCAACTGGTACATATCCGCCATGTGGCTGAGCTATCTGCTCACGCCCTGGCTGGCCGCCCTCGCGGAGCGCTGCGATACCAGGCTGCGCATGGCCGCGGCGACGGCGGGGCTCGTGCTGCTGACCGCCGCGTTCTGGAACGACCACGAGCTGATCATCGTGGTGGCCCGCCTGCCGATCTTCTTTGTCGGGATGTGCTTCGCCGCGGAGAGCCGGCGCCGGGAGAGCCTCACCCGGGCGGAGCTCGCGGTGCTGCTGGGCATGATGCCCGTCGGCGCCCTGCTGCTCTGGGAGTTTATGAAGACTTGGCAGGAGCAGCTCTGGGACTGGGGACTGCACTGGTATCCCTTCCTGCTGATCGTGCCAGGGGCCTGCGTCCTGATCGCCGCGCTCTTCTCCCTGCTGGAGCGCTGCGCGCCGGGCCGCGCGCTCAGCCGGGCGGCGGTCTTTCTGAGCGGCTTCACCTTTGAGATCTACCTGACGCACCTGTGCCTGACGGATTATACGCTGTCTCTGCCGGTCTTCCTGCTGCTGACCGCGGCGGGCACGGCGCTGCTGCATCTTGTCTCGCGGCTGATCCGCGGCGCGCTCGAAAAGCGGCTGACGGCGCAGGCCGCGCTGTGACGGGGGAAAGCCTGTGAAGAAGACGATCAGCGCCCTTTTGCTGCTGGCGCTGATCGTCTTC
>JAILNC010000108.1 GCA_024691985.1 Oscillospiraceae bacterium
AGCGGGCTGCGCCGCGGGGGCCGCGGGCTTCGCGGCGGCCTTCCCCTCCTGCGCCTTCGCGGGCGCGGGGGTGGGCTTCGCCTCTGCCGCCTTCGCCGGAGCGGGCTCCTTTGCAGGCGCGGGGGCGGGCTTGGGGGCGACCTTGAAGATCTCCTCCAGACTCTCGACCTGGTTGTGCTGGGTCATATATTCAAAAATCACGTCGAGCTCATGATTCTCCAGCACCTGCATGTGATTCTTCGGCGCTGCGATATAATCGGTCAGGATCTGCGAGATCACCTTGGAGGTCACGTTGAAGTCCTTAGCCACCTCGTGAATCCTGTACTTGATCATGCCCATTCTTCTGTCCTCCTCTTGTCGTTCCTCTTCAAGCCCTTGCGGGCGGCGGTCTCCTTCTTGCGCCGCGCCGCCTTCTCGCAGCGCCCGGCGATCTTCTGCGCCGCTTCGGCGTAGCGCTCCGGATCCCGCGCCGCGAGCTCCTTCATCAGAGCATCCGCGAAGCCGATATCCGTCACCGCCGCCGCAGAGCAGCCGCTGACGCCGAGACTGTCCGCCAGTTCCACGCGGGTATAGTCCAGCGGCACGGTCAGCGCCCGGCGGCCGACGCTCAGATTTTCGAGCTTCCGCCTGGCGTTGTCCGCCGCGTCGCAGCTTATGAGCAGGAGCTTCGCCCTGCCTGCGCGCAGCGCGTCCGCCGCGTTGTCCACGCCGATCTCGATGGCCCCGGCCCTTCGCATCAGGCCGAGCAGCCCCAAAGCCTTATCCGTCATCTCCACGCTCCATTTCCGCCTCGAGCCGCGCGTAGATCTCCGCCGGGATCTGGGCGGAGAAGGCCCGCTCCAGCGCCCGGGCCTTCACGGCCTTTTTGAGGCAGACCGGGTTCGGGCAGACATAGGCGCCGCGCCCCGGGGCCTTGCCCCGGAAATCCAGGCTGATGACCCCGTCGCTCGAACGCACCACGCGGATCAGCTCCCGCTTGGGCTTCATCTCGCGGCAGCCCAGGCATTGACGCATCGGTATTTTCTTTTCCATGGCTGCCGCCTCCTTTTCTTTGTCAGTTTGCTTTCTGTTTGTCTGTTTTCCAGATTCTGCGGAACACCGGCTCTGTCAAAAAGACGTAGACCTCGTTCAGCAGGAACCCGCCGAGGTACAAAGCGATCACGCTGAACGCGAGATGCATGCACATCTTAACGGTGGGCGCATCGTAGTATGCTTCGCGTCCGACAAAGGCCATCAGCACAAGATGGGTCAGATAGACCGTAAAGCCCGCCGACGCCAGGCGATTGATCCACTTTATGCTGCCGAGGTCCCAGGACAGGAACAGGCACAGAATGGACGCCGTCTGCAGGAGCACAAAGGGGCTGCAGAACGCGGACGCGATGGTGACGCCGCATAGCTTTCTGATCACCAGGATGGCCGCCGTGGAGCCGGCAAAGCAGAGCAGCGGTTTTCTGATCTGCAGGGTGCCGTCCCCGATGTAAGCGCCGATCAGGTAGCACAGGGTGAAGTTCACGACGTTGTATCCGTAGATGTTGCCGGAAATACTCAGGGGCGTGGCCATGCCGAGATTGGCGTTGAGCGGAACGCTCAGCAGATCCATCCCGTAGCCCCAGAGGGAGAAGATCCCCACCAGGAACAGCAGCAGCTTCCGTTTCCGGTCCTGATCCAGAGAAGCCGACAGCCGGTTCAAATACGGGCTGATCAGGGAGACCGCAATGAATTGACAGAAGAAGTAGTTGATCGGGACGAGGCACATCAGCAGATCGCCGGGGGCAAATTCCCGCTTCCACAGCGCCGTGACCACCACGCCGAAAACCTGGAAAAACACAAGCTGGACATAGAGCTTGATCGGCTTCTTCCAGTCTACCTCCATCCTGCGGAAGGTGCAGTAGCCCGATATCATGAAGAAGGCCGTAACGACCCACGCAAAAAAGCAGTCGCACATGTCAAAGACGAAATACTTCGACACGCCCAGAAAGTGCCCGCCGTCGTCGTAGTGCCGCGCAATGACGCCGAAGGCCGCCAGGATGCGCAGCAGTTCAATATTGGAGCTTCGCGCTTTCCGAATGCTTTTTCCCTTTTCCATCGTATGCTCCCTGTCTGGCGTCGTCCGTCATCCCTCGCTCTCGGGCTTGATGTCGATCTTGTAGCCGGTCAGCTTCGCGGCCAGACGCGCGTTCTGCCCCTCCTTGCCGATGGCAAGGGAGAGCTGGGAATCGGGCACGACGACGCGGCAGCTCTTGCCGTCCTCGAGCATGGTCACGCTCAGCACCTCGGACGGGGAGAGCGCAGCCGCGATATAGTCCTCGGGGATCTCGCTGTACTTGACGATGTCGATCTTCTCGCCGCCGAGCTCGTTGACGATGCTGGCGACGCGGCCGCCCTTCGGACCGACGCAGGAGCCGATGGGGTCCACGTCCGGGTCGGAGGACCAGACGGCCATCTTGGTGCGGCTGCCGGCCTCGCGGGCGATGGACTTGATCTCGACGGTGCCGTCGTAGATCTCGGGCACCTCGAGCTCGAACAGGCGCTTGACCAGGCCCGGATGCGTCCGGGAGATGAGCACCTGCGGGCCGCGGGTGGAATTGCGGACCTCGACGACATAGACCTTGATGCGGTCGCCCTCGCGCAGGACCTCGGTCTTGATGCGCTCGTTGGGGGCGAGCATGGCCTCGGTAAACTCGCTGTTGGAAGAGATGCGGATGGAGACGCTGCCGTTGCGCGGCTCGATATGAGACACGACGCCGGTCAGGATCTCATGCTCCTTGGAGGTGAATTCCTCGTAGATGATGCCGCGCTCGGCCTCGCGGATGCCCTGGATGATGACCTGCTTGGCGGCCTGCGCCGCGATGCGGCCGAACTTCTTGGTCTCCACCGGGACGTGGAGCTCGTCGCCGAGCTTGGCGCGCTTGCTGATCTTTTTGGCAGCGTCGAGCTGGATCTGATGACTCGGATCCTCGACCTCGTCCACGACGGTCTTGACGACGTTCATCTCCATGCGCTTGGTGTCCTCGTCGAGGATGATCTCGACATTGTCCTCGCACTCGGGATTGTCGCGGCGGAAGGCAGCCAGCATGGCCTGTTTGATCTTGTCGTACATATAGCCGCGGGGAATACCCTTTTCTTTTTCAATATCCTCTATGGCTTCGAAGAAATCTGCGTTCATTTTCTGACTCTCCATTCTGTGCTGTATCGTGCTGTATCCGAATTAAAGTGAAATATGCAGTCTGACAAGGGCGACCTGCCCTTTTTCAAAGCGCGTGGTTTTCCCGCCGAGCTGCAGGCTGACCGCGCCGTCGTCGTAGCCGGCGAGCGTGCCCACGAAGCACTTGCTGCCGCCGACGCTCTGGTAGGTCCTGAGCTCGACCTCCTCGCCCATGAACTGCTCGAAGTCCCGCGGGCGCCTGAGCTCCCGCTCCGCCCCGGCGGAGCCGACCTCAAACACATAGCTGTCTGGGATCGGGTCGGCCTCGTCCAAAATGGGATCAAGCCTGCGGCTGATACGCTCGCAGTCGTCGATGCCGACGCCGCCGTCCTTGTCGATGAACACCCGCAGATACCAGGTCCCGGCCTCGCGGACGTACTCCACGTCCCAGAGGGAGCAGCCCTCCTCCTCGACCACCGGCTGTGCGAGTTCTGTGACCATATCCGTGATCTTACTCATTCAGAACACACCCTAACAAAAATTTACAGTCCTTGAAAGTCTCACAAAAAAGAGTGGGTCGAAACCCACTCAGACAATACCGTAACCTTACTGTTGCATCATAGCACGGAAGCGCGCATAATGCAAGCCTTTTTTGCGCTGCGGCGCAAGGATTTTGCGCCGCAGCACACAATATGCGGATCAATACTCGAAATCCGGGAAATAGTGGGCGTAGAATTCCTCGAAGCAGATGCCCTGCTCCATGATGAAGGTCGCGGCCTCCACCCCCACATAGCGGTAGTGCCAGGGCTCATCCCAACCGGTCAGCAGGAGCTTGCGCGTCGGATAGCGCTTGATGAAGCCGTACTCGGCGCAGTGCGCGTCCAGCCAGGCGAAGAGCTCCTGGTTCATATCGCTGTACACAAGGCGGGAGCGGTTGCGGTCCAGAATGTCGACCGCGAGCCCGAGCTGATGCTCGCTCGCGCCGGGGAAGGCCGTGATGGTCTTGGCCTGGTCGGCGGCCTCCTGATAGCGCGGATCCAGATAGTCCGTGATGCCCATGCCGACCGCGATCTGACTGGCCTTGGAGTTGAACACGTGCGACTGGTAGGAGTAGGAGCGGTAGGCGCCGCCGATGAAATACTCGAAGCCCGCTTCCTCGATCCCGTCCAGAAACGCGTCGAGGTAGGGCATGTATTCGGTGCTGAACATCATGTAGCGGGTCCTGGCGATCTTGGAGACGTCCGGCTCATAGGCCGAGGAGAGCAGGTTGTTGTTGTTGACGATCTGCAGATAGGTGTTGTCCTCGAAGTCCGCGGTGGTGAGCTTCGGCCAGATGTCGACGGTCGGCTCGGGCGCGGGCGTCGGGGTGACGTTGTAATTGGCGCTGTCCGTCCGGATGAAGGCGCCGTCCTCGCCGCCGAAGATGATGTTGGTGCCGCTCGCCAGGCGGGAGGCGACGATGGTATAGAGCACAAGGCACAGGGCCGCCATCGACATCAGCCACAGGATTTTTCTTTTCACGCCCCGCACCTCCTTTTTTCCATATTGTATCCGGTTTCGACGATGGATTATAGCACCAAAATGTTACGAATTCAAGTACAGATCCGGTTTCTCTCCCCCACCCTGCCCGTTTTTTCGCTCAGGTCTCCCCCATCGCCCGGCGCAGCTTTTCCAGTGCGCGCTTCTCCAGCCGCGAGACATAGGAGCGGCTGATGGCGCACTCCTTCGCCGTCTCCCACTGGGTCATCGGCTCCGCGCCGCCGAGTCCGTAGCGCAGGCGGATGATCTGCGCCTCGCGCTCGTCAAGGCAGGAATCGATCAGCGAACGCAGGCCGCGGCAGAGCTCGCGGCTGCCGATGCGCTCGGCCATGTCGTCCTCCTGCGCGAGCACATCCATGACGTACAGGCCGTTGCCCTCCCCGTCCACATCCAGCGCGTCCGAGAGGCTCAGGTCGCCCGCGCTCTTGCGCTGGCTGCGGAAATACATCAAAATCTCGTTTTCGATGCAGCGGCTGGCATAAGTCGCAAGCCGGACGTTTTTGTCCGCTTTGTAGGTGTTGATCCCCTTGATCAGCCCGATCGTGCCGATGGAGATCAGATCGTCCGCATCGTCGGCGGAATAATACTTCTTGACGATGTGCGCCACCAGCCGCAGATTGTGCTCCACAAGAAGATTGCGCGCCTCCAGATCGCCCTGCGCCCAGCGCTCGAGGTATTCGCGCTCCTTCTCCCGGCTCAGCGGCCGCGGGAAGGAGTCCCCCGGCGAGATGCGCAGCATCAGAAACAGGCTGTTCATCAGCAGCAGAATCGCACTTTCGAGCAAATGCATCACCTCGCTCTATCCTATTCCGCCGGGCTCTGTCCCCATTCGCGCAAAAACGCCCGCCCTCCCATAGGGGAAGACGGGCGTTGGGCGCAGCCGGATTCAGCTTTCGTCGTCGGTGTACAGCTCCTGCGCGCTCTCGCGCGCCTGCAGCTCGCGGTACATCCGCAGCGCAAGCGGCAGGGCGAGGCCGAAGGCGAAGAGGTCCGCCGTCGGCTGGGCGAGGTATACGCCCCAGATATGCTCGCTGAACAGATGCGGCAGGATGAGCACCACGGGGATGAACATCAGGCCCTGCCGCGCCACGGCCAGCAGCGTCGCCCCGACGACGCGGCCGATGTTCTGGTAGAGCATGTTGGTGATCGTGACCAGCCCCATAAGGGCGAAGGTACAGCACTGGCAGCGCATGGCGACCGTGCCGAAGGCGATAACGTTCGGATCGTCGCGGAAAAGCGCGACCAGCTTGTCGGCAAAAGCGAAGCCGACGCCGCTCATCACGAGCAAAAATGTGCACCCGACCCGGAGGCAGAAGACGTAGGCGCTGCGCACGCGCTCGTATTTCGCCGCGCCGTAGTTGAAGCCGCACACGGGCTGGAAGGCCTGCCCGAAGCCGATGAGCGCGGAGAAGGCCAGCATCATGATCTTGCTGACGACGGAGAAGGCGGCGATCGCGGCGTCCGCAAGAGCGGGCTCGACGGCCGAGCCCGCCGCCGCGTTGAGGCAGAGCGTCGCGATGCTGGCGAGACCCTGGCGGCAGAGCGAGGGGACGCCGCCGATGACGATGTTTTTGAGATAATAGGGCGTGGGGCGGAAGTTGCGCAGGCGCAGCTTGAGACTGTCGCTGCGCAGAGTGCCGAGATAGAGCAGCAGGCAGCTGACCGCCTGGCTGAGACTCGTGGCGAGCGCGGCGCCGGCGACGCCCATCTTCGCCCCGAAGATCAGGATCGGGTCGAGCACGACGTTGAGCACCGCGCCGGAGACCAGGCCGATCATCGAGAAAAAGGCGTTGCCCTGAAAGCGCATCTGATTGTTCAGCACGCAGGACAGGCACATGAAGGGCGCGCCGAAGAGGATCAGCGACAGATAGCTCGAGGCGTGGGAGACGGTCAGCGCCGAGACGAGATCGGTCCGCGCGCCGATAAGCCGCAGCACCGCGCCGCGAAAGCCCAGCCCGAAACCGAGGATGGCGCAGCCGAAGAGAAAGGCGCAGACGCCCCCGGTCGCGGCCATGTACGCCGCCCTGTCGTGCTTTCGCGCGCCCAGCGAGCGCGAGATGTAGTTGCCGGAGCCCTGGCCAAAGAAGAAGCCGAAGGCCTGGATGATCGTCATGATCGGGAAGACGAGCCCGACGCCCGCCGTGGCCTCCGTGCCGATCTGGCCGACAAAGAAGGTGTCGGCGATGTTGTACAGCGCCGTGACCAGCATGGAGACGATGGTCGGCACCGCCAGCTTGCAGATCAGGCCCTGCACCGGCGCCGTCGTCATGCGTATGTACTTTTCGCTCTTCTGCTCCATGTGATCTCCCCGTTTTCCCGGATGTTCACAACTTACCACCAAACGGCGTGTTCGTCAATCGGAAAAGCCGCCATAGCTTGACACGGCGGAACGCGCGGCCTTATAATCTTGAAAAACAGGCTCCGCGGGAGCGCAGCGGGAGGTTTCCATGAACGCAGAAGAGATACTGAGCAAAATGACGCTGGAGGAGAAGGCCGCCTTCTGCTCCGGCCGGGATTTCTGGCACACCAAGGCCGTGGAGCGCCTTGGCGTCCCGTCCGTCATGATGTGCGACGGCCCGCACGGCCTGCGCAAGCAGAACCAGGAGGGCGACCACCTGGGCGTCAACGACAGCATCGAGACCGTCTGTTATCCCACGGCCGCGGCGCTGGCCTCCTCCTTCGACCGGGACGTGCTGCAAAGGCTCGGCGAGGCGCTGGGGCAGGAGTGTCAGGCGGAGGAGATCGCCATGCTGCTCGGCCCCGGGCTCAACATCAAGCGCAGCCCCCTGTGCGGCCGCAACTTCGAATACTTCTCCGAGGACCCGAAACTCGCCGGGGAACTGGGCGCGGCCTATGTGAAGGCCCTGCAGGGCAAGGGCGTCGCGGCCTGCTGCAAGCACTTTGCCTGCAACAACCAGGAGACGCGCCGCATGTCCGGCAGCTCCGAAGTGGACGAGCGCACGCTGCGGGAGATCTATCTGCCCGCCTTTGAGGCGGTCGTCAAAAAAGGCGGCACGCAGAGCATCATGTGCGCCTACAACGCGGTCAACGGGACCTACTGCGCCGAGAACCGGATGCTCCTGACCGACATCCTGCGGAACGAATGGGGCTTTGACGGCTTCGTCGTCACCGACTGGGGCGCGGTCAAGGACCCCGCGAAGGGCGTCGCCGCGGGAGTCGATCTCGAGATGCCCGGCGGCGTGCACGCCGACGGCAGGGAGATCGTCGCCGCCGTGCGGGACGGCACGCTCTCCGAGGAGGATCTGGACCGGGCGGTGCTGCGTCTGCTGCGCTTCGTCCTCGGCGCCGTCGAGCGGCGCGAGCCCGGGGCGCAGATCGACCGGGACGCCTGTCGCGCGCTCTCCCGCCGGCTCGCCGAGGAGTGCGCCGTGCTGCTGAAAAACGACGGCCTGCTCCCGCTGCGCGAGAGACAGCGCGTCGCCTTCATCGGGGAGTTTTCCGAGAGGCCGCGCTATCAGGGCGCGGGGTCGAGCCACATCAACGTCCCGCACGCCGTCGGCGCGCTCGAGGCGGCCGGAGAAGGCGTCGTCTACGCGCGCGGCTTCGATACGCACAGCGACAGGGACGACGGCGCTCTGCTCCAAGAGGCGGTGGAGGCGGCAAAGAACGCGGAGGCCGCCGTGATCTTCGCGGGGCTGCCCGACGCCTACGAGACCGAGGGCGCGGACCGCGCGCATATGCGCCTGCCGGAAAACCAGAACGCGCTGATCGCGGCGGTCGCGGCGGTCAACCCGAACACGGCGGTCGTGCTCCACGGCGGCGCGCCGATGGAGCTGCCGTGGCTGGACGCGGTCTCCGCCGTGCTGTGCCTGTACCTCGCGGGCGAGCAGGCGGGCGCCGCGGCGGTCGATCTGCTCTGCGGCCGCGCGGAGCCCTGCGGACATCTGCCGGAGACCTGGCCGCTCCGTCTCGAAGACAACCCCTCCTATCTGAACTTCCCCGGCGAGGACGGCATCGTCACCTACGCCGAGGGCGTCTTCGTCGGCTATCGCTACTATGACAAAAAGCGGCTCGCGGTCCGCTTCCCCTTCGGCCACGGGCTGAGTTACACGAGCTTTGCCTATTCGAACCTGCGGGTCGACAAGGAGCGGCTGACGGACCGGGAGAAACTCACCGTCAGCGTCGACGTGACCAACACCGGCGCGCGCCCCGGCAAGGCCTGCGTGCAGCTCTACGTCCGCGACGTCGAGAGTTCTGTCCGCCGCCCGGTGCGCGAGCTGCGGGACTTCGCGCGGCTTTGGCTGCAGCCGGGCGGGACGGGCACGGTCCGCTTCACGCTGGACAAGCGCGCCTTCGCGTATTACGAGCCGAAGGTGCACGACTTCTTTGTGGAGAGCGGCGAGTTCGCGCTGGAGCTCGGCGAGAGCAGCCGCGACCTGCGCGTGCAGAAAAGCGTGTATGTCGAGGGCACGGCGGCGCTGCCGCTGCACCTCACGGAGACCTCCCCCATCCTGGACCTCCTGCGCCACCCCATGGGCCCGATGATCGTGCAGCAGTTCATGGAAAACGCGGGCACGGGCGCGCTCGGCGACGCCGAAAACCTCGGCGAGGGCAGCGACAGAATGCTGGAAAACATGATCCGCGAGCTGCCGCTCGGCGCGCTCGTCAGCTTCGACTATGTGAGCCGCGAGGAGCTTGACGCGCTCTTGACCCTGCTCCGATCCTGAGTTACAAGGGGTAAACATTCATGCTGGACATTTACGGAACGCTCGGCCCGCGCTGCGCCGACCGGGAGACGCTCGCGGCGATGTTTGCCGCGGGGATGAGCGGCGTGCGCCTCAATCTCTCGCACGTCACGCTCCCCCACGCCGCCGGGGAGATCGAGAACCTGCACGCCGCGGCGGCCGACGCGGGCAAAACGGCGCAGCTGCTGATCGACATGCAGGGCCCGGAGCTGCGCGTCGGGGCGCTGGATGCGCCGCTTCCTATGGAAAACGGCGCGCTCGTCACGCTCG
This sequence comes from Oscillospiraceae bacterium, assembly GCA_024691985.1. Lineage (GTDB taxonomy): Bacteria > Bacillota > Clostridia > Oscillospirales > Oscillospiraceae > Limivicinus. The sequence continues at coordinate 9,661 of JAILNC010000108.1, forward strand.
GCGCGGGCGGCATCCCCGTGCCGACGCTGATCCTCCCCGCGCTCGCGCCGGGGCAGCAGGTCCTGCTGGACGACGGGAAGCTCCTGCTGGAGCTCGTCGCGGCGGGCCCGGAGTCGGCGACGGCCCGGGTGCTGCGCGGCGGGCTTCTGCAAAGCCGCAAGAGCATCGCCCTGCCGGGGCTGAAGCTCCGGCCTCCCGCCATGACAACGACCGATCTTGAGAACATCCGCCTCGCGAAAGCCTACGGCGTCACCGCCGTCATGCAGCCCTTCGTGCGCGACCGACAAGATCTCGAGACCGTGCGCGCGGCGCTGGACGCGGCGGGCGGGCGTGACATCCGCTTGTTCGCCAAGATCGAGAATCTGGACGGCGTGGCCCATCTGCCGGAGCTGATCCCCGCCTGCGACGAGATCGTGATCGCGCGCGGCGATCTCGGCAACGCGATGGCGCTGTGGGAGCTGCCGCGCGTGCAGAAGGAGATCGCGGCGGCCTGCCGGGAAGCGGGCAGGCCCTTCATGGTGGTCACGCAGATGCTCGCCAGCATGGAGCGCAGCCCCGTCCCCACCCGCGCGGAGGTCAGCGACATTTTCAACGCCGTGCTCGACGGCGCGGCCTCCGTCATGGTGACAGGCGAGACCGCCGTCGGGGCCTACCCGGTCGAGGTCATACGCTATCTCGCGAACACCGCCAGTGAGGCGTGCGCCTATTTGGGGCGGTGAGACGAAAGAGCCCGACAAACCGCAGGCTTGTGTCATCCCGAGCGCAGCCGAGGGATCTTACAGGTCGGAAATCCGGAAATATAAGATCTTTCGACTTCGCTTCGCTCCGCTCAAGATGACAAGCTCCGGGTTGGTCTGCACATTGAAAAGCCCGCAGGATGAACCTGCGGGCTTTTTGATTCAATATTTCGGGTCGGCGACGCTCCAGACGTAGCTCTTCTGCTGCATGGACGTGTCGGGCAGGAAGCGCCCGCCGCAGTCCCAGGCGGCCCAGGCCGCCACCGTGAAGGGCTTCGTCCCCTCTTCGTAGGCATAGAGCAGGGCCTTCTCCTCAAAGAGCAGGCAGCCGAGCGGCAGATGATAGTCGCTGGACACGAGCAGGAGCTGCCGGACCTGCGGGGCCTTTTCCCGCAGGAGTTTGCAGGTGAAGACCGCGTTGTCCGCCGTCGTCAGCGAGGCGTCCTCCGTGATGATCTTCTCCGCCGCGACGCCGTGCTCGGAAAACCACGCGGCCATGACCCCGCCCTCGGTCTTGCTCCGGTTCCCGAAGGCCGTCCCGCCGCCCGTCACGGCGAGGAGGGCGTTTGGGTAGCGTTCGAGGCAGGCCAGCGCGGTCTCGCAGCGGCCCTTGAGCTCCGCCGCCATGCCGCCGTCCGGCTCGAGCTGGAAGCCCAGCACCACAATGCACAGGCTGTCGTCCTCCGCCAGTCCCTCCGGCACCGCGCCGGGCTGGGCCGTGAAGTCTGAGTTTACATAACGCCAATATTCGTAGACGTCCTGCCAAAATCCGCCGAGGGCGTAGTCCTCGTTTTTCAGCTCCTCGAGCAGCGCCAGTTCCTCCGCGATCGTCGCGTCCTGTTTGGCGGCGTAGGTATAGACCAGGTCGCTCGCCAGCTTGTAGGTTTTTTCGTTATAGCCCCGGATCAGTGGGTAAGTCTTCTCCGGCTTGGGTGTCCGGGTCGCCTCCGGCGGCATCGGGGCGGGCGTCGGCGCAGGTGCTGCAGGGGCCGGAGTTTCCGGCTGCGGCGTCGCCGCGGGCGCAGGCGCGGCTTCTGTCGGTGCGGGCGGGACGGCCTGCGCTCTAATCTTCGGCAGCAGGGCCCGCGCGCCCACCGTCGCGCCCAGCAGACACAGCAGCACGAGCAGCAGCCAGAGCCTTCTTTTTCTTCTCTTCCTCTTCATCGTGTTTTACAGCCCCGCCTCGGGGAGGCAGTGCATCTGCGTGACGCCCAGGACGCGAAAGCCCTCGGCGCTGCGGTTCAGACTGCGCAGGCCGAATTCCGCGGCGCGCAGCTTCAGATACAGATCCACGGAGCGGAAGGCCGCGGAGTCCTCGGGGAACTGGCTCTTGTGGCACAGCAGGGCGCGGCGCTGGTGCTCGAGATAGCCGGTCGTGCCCATATAGCGGTTGGGCCTGGCGGTCATATAGAACGCAACGGCCTTGACCGGGGCGCGCTCTGCGCCGTAGGCCTCCATGATCTCCCCAAAGGGGGCGAAGAGAGCGAGGCGGCGGGCAGCCTCGCCGACGTTCAAATGGTCGGCGTGGCACTCGCTCGGCACGCAGGGGTCCGGGGCGAACAGGATGTCCGGCTGCAGCTCGCCGATTGCCTTCGCCATGGCGGCGAAGAGCTCGCGCGGGTCGTACAGGCCGCCGTCGGAGAACGGGAGAAAGCGCACGTCCTCCACGCCCAGCAGCTTTGCTGCCTCCAGCGACTCCCTTTGCCGTATCCCGGCCAGCGCCTCCGGCGTCGTCCCGGCCGGGGCGTGCTCGAGGCCGAAGCGCCCGTCGGTGCAGATCAGAAAGGAGACCTGCTTGCCCATGGCGCGCAGCTTCGCCGCGCTCGCCCCCGCGCCGATCTCGATATCGTCCGGATGCGGGCCGATGAAGAGGCAGCGCTCAAAGGCGTCCAGCCTCGGCAGGGGCGCGGCGTGCGATACGATGCGGGCGGTGAGGCTCATGCGGTCTCCGCCTCTCTCACCGCGAGCTCGCGGCAGATGCGCTCGTACTCGGCCTCGTCGAGCTTGTAGCGTTTTTTGTACAGTACGTAGGAAATGAACATCAGCGCGCAGGGCAGCACCGTCATCACCAGCAGCAGGCCGACAGCCTGTCCGTTCTGCACGCCCTGCAGCAGCGCGTCGATCTCCGCGCCCTTCTGCTCGGCGGTGATCAGGCCCTCGTTGGCCTCCTGCTCGAGCGAGGCGATGCCGTTGGTGTAGTGGATGATGTTGAAGGTGATGTAGGTGATGTTCGCGATCGCCACGGTCAGCGCCGAGGCCATCTTGGTCAGGAAGGGCCGCAGCGAGCCGATGATGCCCTCGTCCCGGCTGCCGTGCTCGAGCTCGTTGTACTCCACCGTATTCATGATGGAGATCATCATGATGAGATAGAAGCCGTACTGGCCGAAGTTTGCGAGCATGTAGCCGAGCGTGATGAGGATGAATTTCAGGCTCACGCCGCTGCCTGTGGGCAGGACGAGCCCCGGCACGAGCATGAGCACATACCCGACGCCGCCGATCAGCATGAGCGTGCTCATCAGCTGCTTGCGGGTGTACCTGCGCGAGAGGGCGGGATAGCCGATCATCAGAAAGGCCGTCACCGCCATGCCCACCATCTGGAAGATCGTGAACAGGCCGCCCTCATAGCCGAAGACCACATAGATATAGGTCTGGCCCACGCCGGAGAGGACGATGCCGTTGCCGATCTGCTGCAGCAGGAAGATAAGCGAAATCCACAAAAGCTGATCGTTGCCGCTGATGGTGGAGAAGATCTTCTTGAAGCTCACGGGCGGGACGGGGTCGGCGCTGCAGTCGCGCTGCTCGATGACGCCGAAGATCGTGAAGGCCAGAAACAGCGGCGCCAGAATGGCGATCACGGTCGCCACCGCGCCGTAGGCCGTCACCGCGTCGCCGCCGATGGCGTTGCTGCCCGCGGTGAGCATCGGGATCAGCGAGGCGGCCAGCACGCCGCCGATACCGGCGAAGAGCGTGGCGCGGGCTGTGTACTGGTTGCGGGTGTCGGCATCGGAGCTCAGCGCGGGCACCATGCCCCAGTAGGCGATGTCGTGCATGGTGTAGGTGATGGAGTACATGAAGTAGATCACGCCGAAGAAGACCACGAAGCTCCAGCCCTGCAGGCGGATGTTGAAGGCCGCCCAGATCACCACCGAGGTCGTCAGGATGCCGATCACGAGCCAGGGCTTGAACTTGCCCCAGCGGGTGCGGGTGCGCTCGATGATGTTGCCCATGACGGGGTCGTTGAGCGCGTCGAACACGCGGGCCGCCACCATGATGGCCGTGATGGCGGACAGCTGCGCCGCCGTCAGCTTGTGGGTGAAGAGCACGAAGGTGAGCAGATAGCTGGTGATGAGATTGTAGACCATGTCCCGCCCCACCGTGCCGAGGGGGAACATGATAAGGTTTCTCTTTTTTATCGCTTGCGCGTCCATAGGCCAGGCTCCTTTTCGTGTTTGGGTTGTCCCTATTCTATACCATTTCCCGGGAAATGAAAAGGAGAAGATTCGCCCACGCGTGAAAAAGCGCCCCGCTCGGAAGAGCGGGGCGCTTTGGTGCTGTGGACGGTGCTCAGCAAGCCGAAGACTTGTGTCATCCCGAGCGCAGCCGAGGGATCTTACAGGACGGAACGATGCGCTTTTAGATCCTTCGACTCGTTTCACTCGCTCAGGATGACAAGAAAGGAGACGGATTGCCACACCAGTGTGCGCACTGGTTCGCAATGACGAGCAGGGGGGTACTGCCTAAAAATCTATTTTCCTTCGTCAAAAATGGATAGCTCGGCATCTTTTATTGAAACCCATATTTTATCTGAATTGCTAGAGTATTCACACGATACAATTCCGTGAACAACTATGTGTTCTCCCGGTTCAACACTCTGATAGGGTATGTCAACACTCAGATAGTCATAACCATCTAAGTATCTCGAATAATCTGTTGAATTTATAAAGTATACAATCATCGGGTCAGAGGCATTAAATATTTCTTTGCGAAGCTTCTCATTTTTCCCGACAAGGAGGATTATGGATTTTTCCATGACTGCTTCTATTTCGGGTGGATAGAAAACCGAGTTTGACCGAACATTTGGAAAATCAATTCGCGTCGAAACATATCCTTCTACATATACTTCCTGTCCATCAAAGGCACTTCTATCATAGAGCAACTCTGAAATCGACATTATTGTCATTGGCGGGGTATGTTCAATGGAATCGTAAAACGCCTCCATGCTCATTGCCTGCTGGCTTCCTGCGTTGTCATACAGCGCCTTTACATCATCAATCGGCACGGCAAGATTGAGGCTCTGCCCCTCCGTTAAGGACGCAAAGGTGATACCGATGACCTCGCCTGCGTCGTTGAAGAGCGCGCCGCCGCTGCTGCCGTGGGAAATGGCGGCGGTAAACTGGAGCACGGAACCCGCTTTATCCGTAATGTAACCGCTGAACACGCCCGTTGAAACGGAATTGATCAGACCGAGGGGACTGCCGATCGCAACGACCTTTTCGCCTTTCTGGAGATCTCTCGAATTGCCGGGCGTCAGCAATGAAAGGCCGGTCTCCCTGTCCGTTTTCAGGATGGCGATATCTTTGTCCGCATCACAGGCGAGCACGGTGGGACATTCAAAGCTGAAGCCGCCCTCCGTCTGGGCTGTGACGCTGTAAACTCCATCTTCGATGACGTGATAATTCGTCACGATGACGCCGTCGTCAAAGACAGCAAAGCCGCTGCCTGTTGCATATGGCTCCCCGTCCTTGTCGTAGCATGTGAGCATCACAACAGACTCAGACGCTTGCGCTATGGCGTCGGTATTATCGGTAAAGGGAATGACAGGTTCCTCTGTCGGAACGGGCTCTTCTTTCGGCTTAAATGCATCCGATGTGAACGATCTGCCAACAGTTGCAATGATGATAACAGCGGCAATCAGCGCGATTATCCCGCCGCGATGCTTCATTTTTGGGTCTGTTTCCGTAGCAGGAAGTGAAACAGAAGCAGTTTTTTCTTCTGCCGCACTCTTTTTGGAAATATGCGGATTCTCTTTTCCGCTTTCAAAAGGCTTGCCGCAGCTCGGACAAAAGCGCATGTCTTCGTCCAGCCCGGCGCCGCAATAGGGACAATACTTCACAGGGAAGCCCCCCTTGTTTATCTTCTAAGGCAATTATACAAGACTAATCAGCGAAACACAATATCTTCCTTTTCTTCTGGAATCATTCGATCATGCCAGCCGCTTAAAGTCGTATTGCAAAAAAGAAATATAACAATTTGTTGTTTTTACTGGGGCATTGTGTGAAACCAATCAGTGAATTAATATTGCTATAATATGAACAGCCAAAAATTCAATTGCTAAATTCTACAAACTTTTTATGGCGATTCCTTAAAATATTGTATGCTTTCCAGCTTGTTTAATTGAATACAAATTGTTATATTTTCTGTGAAAGCTGAGATGGGAAATCTGGTTTGATGGAGATGATGAGATAGATTAAGGACGTATCTTTCCTGTCTAGCTTATCTATTTTATTGGAGGCGAAAAATGAAAAATTCTAAACAGACAAGTGCTAGAGCCGCATCCGCCGCATCTAAGGTTCTCCGCGATGGTCGAACCAGTAAAGCAAGCAAAACTGCGGCTGGAAGTGCTTTAGCGCAACGCCCCGGGAAAAAAACTAAATAAAACCAGCTGAGCGAGAGGTTCCCCTCTCGCTCAAATCACAATTGTATTATTTCATGTTAAGTCATAACCGCGGACGGCGGGGCGCTCGGTCTCAGCCCTCGCCGAACTCCTTCTCGAAGTCCTGCTCGAGCTTGGCGCGGGTCAGGGCGATGAACTGGTGGCCGGTCACGACCAGGGGATCGGGCTTGGAGGTGATCTTCGCCAGGTCGGCGGTCATGATGCCGCGGGCCTCGATGACGTTGGCCGCGGCCTCGCAGATCATGCGGCCGAAGCGCTGCAGCTTCTCGTTGCCGTCGAGCTCGCCGCGCTTTTCAAGGCCGCCGCCCCAGGTATAGATCAGGGCCATGGGGTTGGTGGAGACGACCTCGCCCTGGAGGTAGCGGTAGTAGTGGCGGCGCACCGTGCCGTGCGCGGCCTCGAACTCGAACTGGCCGTTCGGGGAGACCAGCACGGAGGTCATCATCGCGTTCGAGCCGTAGGCGGTCGCGAGCATGTCGCTCATGACGTCGCCGTCGTAGTTGTGGGTCGCCCAGACGTAGCCGCCCTGCGACTTGATCGCGCGGGAGACCGCGTCGTCGATCAGGCAGTACTCGTACTTGATGCCGGCGGCGGTGAACTTCTCGATGAACTCGTCCAGATAGATGCGCTTGAAGATGTCCTTGAACTCGCGGTCATAGACCTTGGAGATCGTGTCCTTAGAGGAGAAGAGCAGATCCTGCCTGAGGCTCAGAGCGTACTGCATGCAGGTGCGCGCGAAGCCCTCGATGGAGCGGTCCAGATTGTGCATGCCGGAGGCGACGCCGGGCTCCTTGAAATCGAAGACGAGCTGACGCACTTCCTCACCGTCGACGGGGGTATAGACGAGCTCGACCTTGCCGGGCTTCGTGATCTGCATCTCGCTGGCGCGGTACACGTCGCCGTAGGCGTGGCGGGCCAGAGTGATCGGCTTCTTCCAGGTCTTGACCAGCGGGTCGATGCCGTCGATCAGAATGGGGGTGCGGAACACCGTGCCGTCCAGAATGCTGCGGATGGTGGCGTTCGGGCTCTTGTACATCTTCTTGAGATTGAACTCCTGCATGCGCTCGACATTCGCGGTGATCGTGGCGCACTTGACCGCGACGCCGTATTTCTTCGTCGCGAGCGCGGAGTCGACCGTGATCTGGTCCTCGCTCGCGTCGCGGCTGCGGATCGACAGATCGTAGTATTCCTCCTTGAGCTCGACAAAGGGCTCGATCAGCTGCCGCTTGACCTCTTTCCAGAGGATGCCGGCCATTTCGTCTCCGTCCATCTCCACGATGGGCGTTGTCATCTGGATCTTTTCCATATGTATGCTCCTGTTCTGTGCGTAGTATCGGCCTCCGGCCGACGCGGGAGTTCATTATAACACCCCTGTCCCGACGATTCAAGCGCTTTTTCCGTCAAAGCAGACGCCGCAGGCCGGGCAGCTTTTTCAGCAGCCAGGCAAGCCCCCAGCCGAGCAGCAGCACGATCAGACAGTAGAGCAGCGCGGCGAGCATGTCGTTCATGCCCCAGCCCACGCGGAACAGATCCCACAGCCGGCGCAGCGGCGGGATCTCGTCCAGCAGCATCACGTGCAGCAGATAGATACCGAAGGTGCAGCCGCCGAGGGACAGCACGGCTTTTTCCAGCCGCTCCCCCGCCCTGCCGTGCGGCCTTGCCGTCCAGCGCGCGGCGAGGCATTTGGCTGTCACATAGGCCGACGCCGCGTGGATCAGCAGAAAGCTGTCCTGGAAGACGCGCGCGCCCTCCTCGCTGACGTCGCCGGTCAGCTTCATCCGGTACCAGGTCATATAGCAGGACAGCGCCAGCGTCGCGAGATTGAGAAGCCAGAGCGGCAGCAGCCACTTGCGCGCCCTTTCGGTATCGAGCCGGTTTTCGAGATAGTAGCCCAGGCAGGGATACATCACGATGTTGTAGGCGAGCCAGGCGATGCGGAAATTCGGGTTGAGCGCGTGGCCGCCCTGCCAGAGCAGGTATTCCGCCACGGGCAGCAGCCCCGAGAAGAACAGCGCGAGGGCGAACAGATAGAGAAACTGCCCGTCCTTCATCCCACGCGCCATCGCGCGGAGCATGGGCAGACTCAGCAAAAACGCGAGGTAGGCATACAAAAACCAGAACGAGTAGTTCCAGGCGGAGGTGTACAGCGTGCCGAAGAAAATGTAGAGCGAGAAGGGCTCCTCCCCCCTCGCCACGGGGAACAGATAGTAGACAAACGAAAACAGCAGCAGCACCGCCGCGGTTTTGAGCACGCGCCTGCGAAACAGCGTGCCCAGATCTTCCTCCCGCCCCAGCAGCAGCGCGCCGGAGATCGCGAAGAAAAGCGGCACGGAAAAGCGGCAGAATACGCTCAGCAGCAGATAGACCCAGAACCGCGCGCTCTGCTCCGGGCAAAGCGTAAAGCGGAAGTAGCCGTCCGTTCCCGTGTGATTGAAGATCACCCAGTAACAGGCCGCGATCCGCAAAAGCTCGATATGCGTTTTCCTTTTCATACTCTCCGTCCCCCCTGCCGAGGCTCTGCCCTCTATATTACTATAAACCGGCCGCCGAATCAATCCCCGGCTGCGGAGGGCGGAAGCGGAAGCGAAAACGCCGGACAGATAGTCCGGCGTTTTCGTTATGGCCCGGATCGTGCGGGCTTTTCAGTCCAGCGGCTTCATCGTCGCAGGCTGCAGATCGCCCGCGGCGTTGTGCCTTCCTTTTTAAATATAGCAATACCAAAAGGAGCACAGAAGACCCCGACGGGATGATCGGGACGGCAGGTTTTTGATTCCAGAGAGTAATCAGTTCGATTGAGATGAAAACATATTGCAATTTTTCGTTCCATTTTGTAATATTTTAATAATTATATTGAAATTTTAATAAAATTATGTCAACTTTTTTCTTGACATATGCCCTGCTCTGTGCTTTAATTTTTATATATTATAGGCTCATTATGGATTATTGTCTCTTCCGGTCGGCGGCGTGAGACGCCACGCATCCCGCACGGTCTGCGGAAACCGGGTCAAAAGGACATGAAACAAAAAAAGCCATAAACAAGCCAAAATCGCAAGAGAAAAGTGAAACCATAAAACACGGCAGAATCGCAAACGCAAGGCAATATTACAGAATCCGCGCAAGGTTACATAATCTGGTAAACAACACGACTCACATGCAGCTCCGTTTCCAGCCGGTCCGGACGGCTCCGAAACGGAAATCCACAAGGCAGGGGAAATGAAACATGCGACATTACGGAAAGAGAGCGATCGCACTGCTGCTGGTGCTCGTCTTCATGATCGGCATGCTCCCGACGTCGGCTTTCGCGGCCGAAGCGGAAGGACATACCGAACATACCTGGAGCGAGTGGGCAGTTACTGCTGAGCCGACCTGCACCGAGGACGGCAGTCAGGAGCGCAGCTGCTCCGTCTGCGGCTACACGGAGAGCGAGGCTATCCCCGCTTCGGGCCACACCTGGGGCGCCTGGACGGTCACGGCCGCGCCGACCTGCGCCGAGGGCGGCAGTCAGGAGCGCAGCTGCTCCGTCTGCGGCGCCACGGAGAGCGAGGCTATCCCCGCGCCGGGTCACACCTGGGGCGAGTGGACGGTCACGGCCGCGCCGACCTGCACCAAGGACGGCAGCCGCGAGCACAGCTGCACCATCTGCGGCTATACGGAGAGCGAAGTCATCCCCGCGCCGGGCCACACCTGGGGCGAGTGGACGGTCACGGCCGCACCGACCTGCACCGAAGAAGGCGCGCATGAGCACACCTGCTCCGTCTGCGGCGTGACCGAGAGCGAGGCCATCCCCGCGCTGGGCCACACATGGGGCGAGTGGACGGTCACGGCCGCGCCGACCTGCACCGAGGAGGGCGCGCATGAGCACACCTGCTCCGTCTGCAATGTGACGGAGAGCGAAGCCATGCCCGCGCTGGGCCACACCTGGGGCGAGTGGACGGTCACGGTCGAGCCGAGCTGCGAAGTGGAAGGCGCGCATGAGCACACCTGCTCCGTCTGCGGCGTGACCGAGAGCGAGGTCATGCCCGCCAAAGGCCATGAGTGGACCGAGGACAACGGAGTCGATCTTGTCAAGTGCAAGGTCTGCGGCGTCTACCAGGTCATCGCCGAAGGCGGCAGCTTTGATTTTGAGCTGCACGGCGAGCAGTGGCTCATCACGGGCGACGTGAACGCCGACGTAGAGGATCAAGCTGTGTGGAACGCCATGTTCGCCGACCTGATCCTCACCGGGAACTGGGCCGAGGATCTGCTGACCGTCGCGCAGAGCCAGATCGGCTACCCGGAGAGCAGCGCCAACTATGCCGTAAGCACGGGCGGGCACAGAAACGGCTATACCCGCTACGGCGCATGGTACGGCATCCCCTACGGGGACTGGTGCGCCATGTTCATCTCCTTCTGCCTGAACTATGCAGACATTCCGGAATCCGCGATGCCTTATGACTGCAGCTGCGCCTCCTGGGCCGAGACGCTCGACGCCCGCAGCATGTTTGCCTATCGCGGCAGCTACGTCCCGAAATCCGGCGATCTGATCTTCTATTACGGAAGCGAAGGCTATCCCGATCATGTCGGCATCGTGAACTGGTACGATGCGAACACCGGCGTGATCAACACCATCGAGGGCAACTTCAACGACCGGGTTGCGACCCGCCAGGTCGGCCTCTACGATCCTTCGATCACGGGCTACGGCATGCTGCCCGAGAATCCGGCGCTGGCCCCCAAGCCCGAGCCCGAGCGCGTTGAGAAAACCATCAGCGCCGCAGCCGGAGACAGGACCATCACGGTCAGCGGCATGCTGCCCGCCGACGCGGAGCTGTCCGTCGTATCGATCCCGCTCGGCGCCGCGGAGGAGATCCTCAACGCCCAGGGGAACGCGAGCCTGGCCGACATGAAGGTCGTCGTCGCCTTTGACGTGACCATCCTGTCCGACGGCAAGAAGTACGATCTCGAAGAGTACGGCGACAGCATCACGGTGTCTGTGTCCGACGTTACGGAAGAGGTCACCGGCGTCATGCATGTGAAGATCGACGTGACCGACGGAAACGGCGGTCTGGATCTGTCTTCCCTGAACACGGCCATGACTCAGAAGCAGGACAGCGAGATGCTGAGCGTCGAGGCTGCGGAGGACGGTGCGGTTTTTTTCGATTTGACCAGCTGCTCGGTGTCGCTGATACTGGCTGGCAGCACCAGGGCTGTTGAAACTGTCGACGTAACGGTCAACGTCAACTGGGGCGGCGACAGAGCCAACTCTGCATCCATCACGCACCGCCCGTCGACGGTTTCGTTCCAGGTCGAGGTTTCCGCTGACGGCGGCACCACCTGGACCCCTGTCGATGGCAGCTATACCTTGAGCGGCGGCACGGATACGGACACTTGGACCAACGCCGCTAGCCCCTGGCAATTCCCTGCTGAAGACGAAAACCACAATCCCCTCACCTATCGCGTTTCGGAGATCAATGACACCGAGACGTTTACATACCCGGCAGATAATCCGGATAATCCCGATCCGAATCTGACAGTGGCGCGCTACACGATGAGCGATCCGCAGGTCATCGGCGCCACGGGTACGGTAAACTTTGACAACAGCTATAACTGGCCCTGGCCCCTGATCGACTTTGCGGACTATTACTACGCAGATCCGACATCGCCGTCCTACATAAACCCCCTGCAGACAACGATTCAGGCCGGTCCCTGCTCGGACAACAATTGCACCCAAGCTGTCGATCCCGATAAAATTGAAGCCGGTGAGGAAGTCTATTACAAAATCGGCTATATTCTGGACCAGGCGCAATCCTACCCCTACAGCAACGGCGGCAGAGCCATGTTTGACAGTTACCATGACGTCAAGCTGACGCTCCTCCTCCCCGAGGGGCTTTACCTGATGGCCCACGGCCATATTTCCGGTATCCCGGCCGAAGAGAAAACTATTACAATCGGCGGCAAAAACTACACACAGTATACTATCAAGTTCAGCGAAGACGATACCTCCCCGTCGGGCTCCGGTTCTTTCTCGATTCGGGTTCGGGTCGGCAACAACGGTACGGTGAATTCCATTTCGACCTATGATCTGGAAAACATGCTCCACCTGGAGGCCAAGTACGATCTCGTTGACAAGACCCTGCCCGAGACCAGCGACAAATACACCGTCAAGACATATCAGAGCGAAGACAACGATGGCACTGACGACATCAGCACCGTCTCTCCGGATGAGTGGGGCGTGCAGAAAATCGTAAAAGATCCGCCCGTCGTGAATGTGAACGCCGGGACGGTGACCTACACCTGGACCATCAAGGTCGGCCTGAAGAGCGGAGAGCCGCAGTACGAGGGCGGCGCGTCCAATCCCGACTACCTTCTGAGCGATGAAACGCCGTACAAGCGCACCGGCCGTGAAGCGGTGACGAAGCTCACGCTTCAGGACGTGCTTGAGGCAGAGCTGAAGCCTGCCAGCACCGCCGAGATTCCTGCGCCTGTTATCACGATGCAGAAGGTCGGCGATAATACGCCCGTGAAGACGCTCACCGATACGTCGGTCGTCGTCTGGGGCACCGGGGCAGACACAGACCTCGAGCTGAACAAGAAAATGAGCATCATTTCGGACAACGGCTCTACCCCGAATGTGATTACGCCGCTCTATACCACCTACACCGTCACGGCGACTTACGACGTGTCCGGTTTGATCGGCGAATTCTACCAGCCGACCGCCCTCAACCTGGACACGACCAACACGATCAACCTTGACGCTTTATTCCCGCATCTTCCCGAACAGGATGACAGCGACAGGGTGGCTGTGTCCGCGCCCCTGAGCAGCAAGAATCCCGCCAGCTTCCACATCGTAAAGAAGCTGAATCAGTATAACGACTCTCAGATCGACTATAACGGGCGCTACGGCCCTATCACCTACGCCATTGCGGACAGCAACGGCAGCCCGCTTACCATCTATATCAAGGAAGACGGCAGCTATTCCCCGTACACCGGCCCGCTGGAGACCGGCAGCGACCATGTCTACTATATCCTGCCCGCCCCCGAGGGCATCAGCTATACCATGAGCGAGACCATCAGCTCTCAGTACAGCAACTACATGGCGCCGGTCAGCGCAAGCGCGCAAAAAGGGACCGATAACCCCGTCAGCGGAAACGCCGGCTCGGTCTCCTTCTCTCCCGGCCCGGAGGACAGCTGGACCATCACCTTTGTCAACAAGGAAACGATGGGCAAGGTCGATATCAAGAAGGTTGACCAGAACGGTACCGAGCTGGAAGGTGCGAAATTCCAGCTGAAGGACGCCCAGGACAACATCATCTATGTCAATGACAGCACGGGAACCCCGCAGCCCTATGTCGTCACCGACAGTCTAGGCAAAGCGGCATTTGACAGGCTTCCCTACGGGACTTATACCCTAACAGAGCTTGAGGCCCCCCACGGCTATACCAAAGACAACAGAACGGAGATCTTTACGATCGGCGAAGGGCCGAATGGGCGCCTCTCCTATTCTTACACGTTTAGGAACAATGATACCCGTGCCCATGTCGTGCTCAAAAAGTATCTGGGCGTCGGAGAACCCAAGAGCCAGATGCCGCAGGTCAACGGCGAGTATCCGGACGCCACCTTTGAACTGCAGTGGTATAAGGACGGCCAATGGGAACCCGCGCTTGACTTCGACGGGCACGAAATTACGGTCAACACCCTCAACAATGTCGGCGTCATTACCCTGGATGTGGCCGCCGAAGATGAAAACGGCCCGATCCAGTACCGCTTCGCGGAGACACTGACCGCGACAAGCACACATTACCCCGCGGACGGTCAGCCCGGAGACAAGACGGCCGTGACCGCCGCCAAGGAGATCGCCCCGGGTTATACCGAGACCTTCGAGATGTATAACCGGAAATCGGTTACCATCAAGGTCAACAAGAATTTCTATGATGTGGGGTCAAACGGCGACCGGACCTATATCGAGGCGGATGATTACAAAGCGACCGTCGCCCTCTACCGCACAACCGCAGCGAGCCCGACCAGCACCTCGGACTTGGAGCTGGCAAGCACGGAAACCAAACAGGTCGGCCATGACAACCAGAGTTGGACCAACCTGCCGGCCTGCGATCCGAACGGCAATCCCTATACCTATTATCTGCTGGAGACGCCGGCCGAAGGTTTTGCGCAGATCCGCGAGAACAACCAGGACGGCACGATCGTCCCCCTCACGGATGAGAACAACAACACGGTATACTATTCCAAGATCACCCTCGCTTCGACAAAGGAAAGCTATATCACCACGCTGTTCAACCTCCGCAAGGTCATCCCCATCCACTTCGTAAAGAAGAACGGTACTTCCCAGTCGTATGACCTTTCCGGCTCCGAGGTCACGGTCTACACGGCATACACGGATGAAACGCACAATACCATCGCAACAGACGCGCAGGCCACGATCGAAGGCCAGCCCGTCTCCCTGAACGGCGTGGTCATGCCCGCCGGAACGAGCGGCGCTGTCGTGTATCTGGCTGAGGGTCAGGTCTACTATTACCGCGAGACCAAGACCACGTCCGGTTATACGTTCTCGAAGCTCACTTCCGACGTGGACGGTAGTCAGACCGAGATCACGACCAACCTCGGCACGATCGACCTGACGACCGTCACCCAGCCGGGGCTGTACGGGGAGTCGACAAAATACCTGGTCTACACCGTCACGAACAAGACCGATCCCACGATCAGAATCGACAAGAAGAGTTCGGTCAAGGGCTCGAACGGACAGTACCCGACAGTCACCGGAGCGCAGTTTCAGGTTTATGTCAAGGAGGACGGCGCCTACGTCCCGTTCAAGAAGAACGGCAGCGATGTAAAGATCACCACGACGAACGCATCGAGCGGCGTGACGCTCCCCGCCGGCACCTATTATCTGGCTGAGATCGTAACCCCCACCAATTATCTGAACCCCAACTCGGCGGCCGCCGCCGCGCTGTACAATCAGATCGAAGGCGACAGCAACGTCTACACCTATGACAGCGGCACAGAGAAGACCTTCGTTGAGATCGAATTCTCCGAAACGAACAACACCTTCACCTTCTACAACATTCCCAACACCGGCAAAGTCAAGGTCCAGAAACGTGTGGACGGGCAGCCGGTACAGATCGCAGGCTTCACAGTCGAACTCTGGAACGGCAACACGCGGGTCGGCAATGCGGTCCAGACGGGCAACGACGGCACCGCGACGCTCACGGCACCCGTCTATGACGCCGACTGCCAGAAGATCACCTACACCGTCAAGGAAGGCGACGCGAGCACCTGGAGCACGACCGGCAACCTGAAGGACAAATACTACTTTATCGCGGACGGCCAGCAGGTCCAGCTCGAGCCCGGCAAGACGGTGACAACGGAATACGTAAGCAGCGGGCAGGGCGGCACCCTCTATGTGGACAACGCCTCCTACCTCGAGATCAATGCGACCAAAAAGCAGTTTGACGGCTGGCAGTATTCGCACGGCGGCTTCGCCTTCAAGATGGCGGGCGTCACGGTCGGCGTTTACCGCAGAGCCATGGTTAAGACCGAGCAGGGCGAATGGGTCCCGTACGAGGACAAGTGGGTTCCTGTTCCCGGGGCTACGAACGTCAAAACCGATGACAGCGGCGCCATCAGCTTCAACAAGCTGATCCGCGGCGAGAAGCTCGACAACGGGACGGTCGTAGAGTACGAGTACGCCCTGGTGGAGCTCGCATCTGACGATACCAACTACTTCCCCTACAGAGACGACGGCGATCCCCAAACCGACAATTTCAAGGAGTTTGCGCCTGCGGGCGAGCTCACGTCTCTGGACAACTACAACTATCTGCTGCTCGAGCATGACGACATCTCTCCCACCGGCCCGACCTACGAGCTGGGCGACATGCTCAACACCAACCACTGGGTGCAGTTCCATTTGACCAAGTGGCTGGATGACCAAACGATAACGCAAAACAAGGCAAAGTGGCAGCAGGAAGAGGAAAGCCATACTGAGCATACTGTCGACGCGGACGGCAACAGTCTGGCCATCGACGGCAACGACACAAAGCTGGACGACTGCATCTTCTCTCTGTATCGCTACATCGTGAGCGATGACGATACCATGCCGCTGGCCTTTTCCAACCACATCCCCCTCCCCACCGGCTGGACATGCCTCGGCACCTACACCACCGGTACGCTCTACAACACGGCGGGTGACCGGCAGTATGGCCAATTTCTCACCATGGTCGATACCAACGTAAACGAAAACTACGTCTACGTTCTGGTGGAAGAGAGCACCGGCCCCACCGGCGCAAAAATCAATCCCCACTTCCAATACACCTGCTGGGTTGGTAAGGACGGCGTCTCTGTTTCGGCCAACGGGACATCGATCGATCGCACGTCCAAATTCACCCTGGATTCAATCAACCATACGGAAGCACTCAACACCAGGGATGAAGGTACCGGCGGTTCCGAGATCTTCCTGGCCTCCTTCCGTCTGGCCAAGTGGCGTGAGATCGTAGACGTCCAAACCGGCGAGAAATCCATCCTGCCTCTGTCCAACGCCCGCTTCAAGCTCTATCTCGGCGGCACGGGTACGGCGATCGCCGATCTGATCTCCGGCCTGGACGGCGGCAACCTGTACGCTCTGGCGCAAAGCGGCGTCTTCCAGCTGGAATGGGAGACGGTGAAGGACCCCGAAACAGGAGAAACGGTAGAGACCGGCAGGATCAAGCTGCTGGAGTATGAGGTCCAAGGCGGCGAGGCGGTACCATACTTCGTCCAGGACATTCTGGAGACCTGGGACGTGCAGGTCGGCGACAAGACCTATACGGTGTACGGCGTGCCTGTCGATCTGGTGGAGATCGAAGCGCCGGAAGGCTACGGCTCCGAGCCCATGCGCTACCAGACCTACATGTGCTTTGTCGACAAGGATCCTCCCCGCGGCAATTCCTCCGATACCTATCGCTACTACAACGATCTCTATTTCGTGCGGGATCCGGGCGGCGACTATGATCTGGCCGAGAACCAGACCGAGCCCCGCTGGTATGTGACCGAGGACAGGGAGAACAGCACCGAGGCCTTTGGCGACGGCAAGACAACAGCCCAACTGCGCCTCATGAACTACCCGATGCACAACATCCCGGTAGAGGTGCGCAAGGTCGGCTACGTTCCCACGCTCGGCGAGACCGGGACGCAGGGAAAGAACAGCCAGCAGATCGCGCTCGGCAATTACGGTGCGGTCGAACTCGCAGGCGTGACCATGAAGCTGCAGCACCAGAAGTCGGGCGGCGGATGGGAAGACTGGGATTATGAGACCAACAAGCCCGGCACCAAGACCTTCACGACCAAGGAGCACGGTGAATTCTTCTTTGAGGACGGTCTGCAGAAGGGTACCTATCGCATCATCGAAACCGATCTTGGGGACCATGAGGAGAACTACGAGAATGCCTACGACGGAACGGGCATCCACTTCCGCAGCTTTGTGGTCGGGCATACCATGCAGACGGTCTACATGGCCAACCCCAAGAAGGTCAACCTCAAGATCACGAAGAAGTCCCTTATCCCCACTGAGACCAATCCCCTGTCCGGCGCCGTATTCAAGCTCGGCACTCTCACTTCCACTGAGAGCGGCGGCGTCTACTCCTTCGACAACATCCCGACCGGCACTTACAAGCTGACGGAGGACACGGCGCCCAGCGGCTATTCCAAGGGCTACTTCAAGACGCTCTTCGTGGAAAGCAATCCCGACTATGCGGCGTTGGTCGGCGACGACGGCATGCTTCTTGGCTACAGCTATGAGGAAAGCAGCGGCGATGTGGTCGTCAGCAACATCTCGCCCAACCCCGAAGCTTCGTATGACAGTGCAACGGGAAATATCGTCTTCCAGCTGGAGGTCAAGGATCCGAAGCTGTCTTCGATCAAGATCAACAAGCGGAAGCTGGGCGATGACAACACCAAGCTTAACACCACCTTCCATTATTACTTCCTGCCCATGAACAAGGTGCCCGCCAGCGGGCAGGTGACTTTGCCGACGATCTATGAAACCACAGGCAATGCCCGCACACCCAATACGACGACCTGGAGCTTTGTTCAAGCCGGCTGGACCAATATGTCCTCTGAACCTGCTACAAGCAGCGGATCCAGGGTCATAAACAATCTGGAACCCGGCGTCTACGTCTTCTACGAAAGAGAAGACAAGGTTCCCAACGGACATGAGCGTCTGCGCGACACGAACGGCAACCTCGTGGTGTACTCAGTCGTAGTCACCGGCGGTCTGGACAAGACCGTACAAGTCACGCCGAGTTCCGTGACCATCCTGAACACGACGTTAGACCCGAGTGAAGAGCAGACGATCACCACCTCCTTTACCGGAACGAACGGCGGACAGGTAGAGTTTACCGCTTTCAACGTCCCGATGACAACGATGAGAGGGCAGAAGTATGTCGACTGGGGCGAACTCACCTCGTCTGACGTGAGCGGAAGCTGGTCCGTCACCTTCAACATCTACGACGCCCAGACGGGAGGAAACAAGGTCGCCACGCTGACGCGTACCAACGGCTCCCTTGCATACTTTATTGTGCCGGGCACTACTAACACTCAGGCGCAATTTTCCCGCAACAAGACCTACTATATTGAAGAGGTCGTCAATGAGAGCGCCGGCACAGACGCGGCGCACTTCCCGCTGGCCTCCATCATCATCAAGAACACAGTCAACGGCACGACGACGGAAATTCCGGTGTCACTCAGCTCCGGCGGTCCGCGCTATCCCTTCACGATCCCCTCCGGTACGGGCGAAATCCAGATTTATGCGACCGACGAGTACCATTACGGCAAGGTGACGTTCTACAAGATGAACGGCACCGTGGATGATGCGCTTCCCGGCGCCACGATCGAGATCCAGCACAAGGTCGACGGCCAGTGGGTCAAGCTCTGCGACGCTCCGGAGCTGCTGAATGCGGACCTGTCCGGCACAGGCAAGTACCAGGCCGTGTTCCCGCTGGATTCCGATGAGCTGACCATCTACCGCGTCCATGAGCTTGTGCCTCCGGACGGCTATGTCATCAACCCGGAAAAGGACTACTTTGAGTTCCAGCTCAAGTGGGACAAGGACAAGCCAGACGACAAGCGCGGCAATGTGCTTGACCTCGCGCTGGATTTCACCCAGCTGAATGTCAACAACTGCCTGATCAACCTCCAGGGCATCCCGCTGACCGTCACAAAGTATGACAATGTCCGGGGCACCGAGGGCATTGCGCCCGCGGAGAGCGGCAAAGCGACATTCTCCCTGTATCACAAGGAGAACGGGACCTGGACACACGTGGCAGACAAAGTCATCACGACCGGCGGCATCGCGACCTTCGACGGCGCGAATCTGCTGATCCCCGGCCACGAGTACTTCCTTGCCGAGACGCATTTCAGCACGGATCTGTTCAATGACAGAGCCGGCATGTACAAGGTGGTCACCGGGCAGCCCGACGAAGAGCTGGTCCTGCAGGACATCAAGATCGACGAGAACACGACGATCGAGGATTGCTATGTGTTTACGGCCACGGGCGCGCAGGAGATCCAGATCAAGGCGTACAACGTCCCGTATCTCAAGCCCTGGATCCAGAAGCTGGACGTGGGCCAGTATCCCGTCTTGCCCACGCCCGTCATCCCCATGATGACATTCAAGGTCTTTGAGCTCCCCGAAAACTATACCCTGCCCGAGGACGAGACCGCCAGAGACGCGCTGGTGACAACGCTTTCCGCCAGCACCAACACAACGGATACCACGATACCGCGCATCGTGTTCCAGAGCAGCACCAATGCCTCGGGACATGAAAATGTCGAGACGACTTATCCAGGCGTCACAGGAAACGTCCTCGGCACGAAGATCGAATGGACGACGGATACTGTCGAAGACCGCTGGACGCGCACCAGGCGCTACCTGCTGGTGGAGACCGAGGTCGACGGTACCAACAATACCTATGACACCATGGTCAAGGACGACGAACGCGTGCACTGGTACCTCGTGATCGATCCTCTGGACGCCGATCCCGCCGAAGCCCCGACCTTCACGCTGACGAACATCAACGGCGTGGCCGGTGTGGAGCTGACCAAGACAGTGGTCCAGAACAGCGTCAACCCGGAGAGCGACGTCGACAGCTCCGACACCGTCGATTCCCTGATCAGCGGCAGCCGCAAGGTGGTTTACACCCTCGATCCGGAGGTGAGCGGCAAGAACCAGATGCTCAAATCCTTCATCCTGAAGGAGACCGGACTTGCGGAAATGACGGATGATGATATCGGACAGGCCGAAGATTTACCGGCTGCAGTGCCCGATTACGAGATTACGAAGGTCGTGGTGGGCAACGCGAGCCATATGATCCCCGCCTCTCTCGGACTGTCCGGCGCGCCGATCTTTGCCGACGTGACCTTCATGGACGCCGGCGGGTCTGCCATTGGCAGCGAGACCGTGCCGCTGCAGAATTCCACGGCAGAGGACCGCACGCTTGGTGCTCCCAGCGGCACGAAGACCTTCACCATCGCGTACTACAGCCCGGTGCTTTATGAGAGGACCAACGAAGTCTACAAGCTCGGCGAAGAGTTTGAGCCCGAGGCGACCACGGTTTACATGACGGTGAAGCAGATCACCACGGTGCCCGCGGTCCATATCTCCAAGTTCAAGAACACGTCCGAAGCCGTCCTGGTGTACCCGAAGTGGTCCAAGAAAGGCGAAGGCCCGACGGATACGCCTTTGACCGCGTCGGCCAAAGCGATCGTCAACGTTCGCGGTCTGGAGATTCCGCTTGTGAGCGTTGATAAAATCATCGATGCGGAGACGGTTTCTACCGGCGGTGTCGTCAAGTTCGTACTGACAGTCAGCAACAAGCAGGGCAGCACGGTACCCTTCAAGAACCCCATGCTGCTGGATATAATGCCGACGGGCGTCACCTTCTATGACCCGGGCGAGGCAAGGTTCAAGCCGGAGGTCACCTTCCATGACGCCGATCATCCCTTCACGCTCAAGTATACGTCCATGATCGGCCAGCAGGTCCAGTCCAGTGTTCACGACGATAACAACAACGTCTATGCTGACGCAGAGACCTGTGTCCTGTTTGAGCTGACCGGTGAGCTGCAGCCCAATGACCACGTAGAGGTAAGCTTCTACGGGCTGGTCGGCCCGAGCGCCCTCCTCTACGACCAGGCGTCCACAACCGTTAAGATTCAGAACGACGTCTATCTCTCCTCGGCCGAGCATACCTACAAGACGCCGCAGAACCCGAACGGCTACTCCTTCGCCATCTCCGGCAACAGCTCGGAAGGCTACGTTTTCGGCAACAACATCCGAGAGGGCGACGATATCGCGACGGCCGCAAGCCCGGATCGCACGGCGAAGATCCATGAGGCCGGCGTACACGACCGACTGAAAAACGAAGGCACCACCAATCCGGACTACACGAACGGCACCAACTTCATCTGGATTCGCGCCACCGATGACGTACCGGTCGTTGCCGGACAGGTCCTGACGCTGCACAAGCAGGTCAAGGGTGACCGCGACAGCATATTCCACGGCGAGGAAGAGCTCGGCGTTGCCACCAGAACGTTCACGGATGAAACTTCGCATTACCACGATCTGACGAACGGCTATGTCGACTGGCTCCTGATCATCGACGCCGGCCCGAGCTTCCCCGCAAAGAAGCTGGTTGTCGGCGACGCCATCCCGAAGGTCGGCGATGCGGAGACCCGTAAGTCGTGCTGGGACGTCGACTTCGACTCGATCACGTCCATTCAGCTCGAAGGCTTCGAGGTAGACAGCGACCTCTACACGGTCTGGTATTACAAAGGACCGATCGAAGGCGCCAGCGACGTAATCAAGGGCGTATTGAATGATGCCAGAGAGTGGAGTACAACGAATCCGCCCGACGCCCAGCTGTGGACCCCGACAATGCCCGCAGACAAGTCGAAGATCACCGGCTTCGTGATCGTCTTCGATCAAACTCTTGAGATCGCGATCAGCCACGCGCTGACGATCATGTATCACACGCTGGTTCCGGCGTGCAACGATGAAGAGGCGTTTGCAAAAATCGCATTCCTGAATGCGACGAACGACTTCTTCGTGCTCCACGACGATTTCACCAGGGCTGAGAAATCCAACCCGGTTTCTGTCACGCTGATGGACCAGGATGTTGAGGTCCAGGGCGACGTCTGGATCGACGAGGACTGGGACGCCGAACAGCAGATAGGCGGCAACCGCCGTGATTACTCGCAGTACGCGATCATCCAGGAGCTTGTCGGCGACGGCACGAGCGGTAATCCCGGCCGGATTGGCTTCACCATGAAGGATGAACGCAGAAGCGCCGCCGGCGAAACCATCCCCGAAGCCGCGCGCGGCACGAACACCAGCATCGGCGAGTCTATCCGGCACTTCACCTTCAAGCGGCTCGGCGCGGCGCTGTACACCGGCGACGCTCCTCTGTACGGCCCTGACAACTACCTCAACGCCGGCATTCACAAGCTCGGCGACGGCCTCTATGGCGCACTGAAGGGTACGGATCCGTTCCACTACTCACTGTACGCGACCTTCAACGCTGGCGAGACCAAGCTGATGGATGTCTTCAAGCTCACGACGCGCGGCAGCGGACACTATATGTCCGACGATCCGGACAACCTGGCCGGCGCCGAGGAAAAAGCCAACGCGCTGGACAGCAACTTCGCGGTCGCAGGAAGGGCCATTGAAAACTACAACACGTATCCCTTCTACATCCGTTACTCCGCACTGGTGGATCAGTCCAAGGACATCGGCTTCAGAAGCTACCGCGGCCTGATCATCAACAAGGTGGCCGACGACGATCCCAAGACAAAGCTCGAGGGCGTCAAGTTCGAGATCTACGGCCCGTATGAGGATACTACGCTCGTAGACCCCAACTCGACCACCGGCGAAAAATTCTCACCCAAGACGCCTGCCTACGGCTATAACGGCAAACTGACGTTCAGTCTCATTGACGGCGTGTACGTCTATGATCCCGACAGTACGGATACCGAACTGGTCACGGACGGAAACGGCCAGATCAGGGTCAGCGGCCTCAACTGGTGGAAGGAATACGAGGTTGTTGAGACGGCGACCATCGCGCCTTACAGCATCGAAGGCACGGTGACTGCGGACGCGGCGTCCTTCGCCCAGATCCTCGACGAGGGTGAGGGCAAGTTCATGCTGCTGGTTCCCGCGACCGGAAAGACTTCCGAGAAGAGTTCCGATGTAGTCACCGTCACGAACAAGCGCGGACTCGACTTCGAGTTTGTCAAGCGCAGCGCAGAAGTGACCGTGGATGCTGAGGGCGTCGACGTGCTCTCGACCGGCGACCCGCTGGCGGGCGCGACCTTCGGTCTGTTCACCGACGAAGCCTGCACGAAGCCGTTCAAGAACGGCGACGACGATGTGACCGCGACTTCCGACAGCAACGGCAAGGTCAAGTTCACGCTCCTGCCCTACGGCACCTACTACATGAAGGAGGTCAGCCTCGGCACGAGCCAGAACGACTACTGGCTCAACACCACTGTTTACAAGGTGCATGTGGTGCCCAAGACCAACACCGAGGACGCGCATGTTGAGGTCACCATGGTCTCCGGCTCCGGTACGGAAACCGCTGTCGACGCGTTCGGGACCGGCATGCTGGTGCCTGTGAAAGACGCAGACGGACACGTTCTCAAGTACCAGTACGAGGTCCTGAACGTCAAGGTCAAGGTCAAGGCCAAGCTGATCAAGGTCGACGAGGACGACAACACGAAGAAGCTGCCGGGTGCGCAGTTCGGGCTTTACTCCGATGCGGCGTGCGAGACAACGGCTCTCTCGACGGTGACCACCGACGATAACGGCGAGGCCAGCTTCGGCTGGCTGGCGCCCGGCACCTACTACCTGAAGGAGACGATGCCGCCGGAAGGCTACCCGCTGAGCGACACGATCTACACGCTTGTGATCAGTTACAGCGTCTCGACCGATCGGACCTACACCATTACCGTTACCTTTGACGGGAATACGGTCACTCTGGATAACGGCAAGGCCACGTTCTCCGTGACGGTCACGAACACGTTCGTTCCGGTCAAGCTGAAGATCCCCGTGAAGAAGGAGATCACCAGCACCACCGGCACCGCACCCACGAAGGAAGCAGAGTTCACCTTCACCATCACGGCTGCGTCCGGCACTCCCCTGCCCAATCCGACCACCGTGAAGATCAAAGGCGCAGGCAGTGCGACCTTCGGCGAGATCACCTATACGAAGGCGGGCACCTATACCTACACGGTCAAAGAGACAGCGTGCGACGATTCTTCCCACTACAACCCGCTCGACAGCACAGAGTGGACCGTGGAAGTGACGGTGGCGAACGACTCGACCGACGGCCTGAAGATCACGGGCTACAAGATAACGAAGGGCAGCCAAACCACGACGGCAACGTCGGAGCAGCTCCAGAGTGAGAAACTCGAAGATGCAAGCGGAAAGAAGTATATCCTCTATACGCCTGCAACGCCCGCACTCGCGGTCGTGTTCGACAACCCGTACACGCCCGATCCTGTGAAGCTGAAGATCCCGGTGAAGAAGATCGTGGAGATCAACCCGAACATCACTCAGCCCAATCTGAAGTTCGTCTTCGATCTGACGGCGAAGAACGGCGCGCCGATGCCCACGTCCACGTCCGGCGCCACCGTGACGATCAACTGGCCGACGCAGGAAGAAGGCGAGTTCGGTAAGATCACGTTCACCAAGGCCGGCACCTACGAGTACACCGTGGTCGAACGGGCGGGCAGCGATCCCGGCGTGGTCTACGACACGACCCCCAGGACCGTGGTCGTTACGGTCACCGTCAACGCCAATGATGAATTGGAAGCCCACTACAGCTGGGCGGCCGCTTCGACGGCAAGCACAGAGGGCGAGGGCACCGAGGCGACGAGTGATGCCGAACCTGCTGCAAGCCGGAGGGACGAACCTGTCGAATTCACCAACAAGTATGAGGACGGCTCGCTGCGCATTGAGAAGCATGTCTACGGAAATCGCGGCGACAGGACGCGGAAGTTCAAGTTCAGGGTGGATCTCATCGACGCAAATGGTGATAAGCTCCCCAGCAGCATGAAGTTCCGAGGTATGAAGTATACCGCCAGCGGCTCGCTGCCCTTCAACATCAAGAGCGGCGATACGATCGAGCTCAAGGACGGCGAATATGCTGTGATCACCGGTCTTCCCGTCGGTATCTACTACGAGGTGGAGGAGACCAACAGCTACAGCCACACCGTGACCTCGACCGGCGAGATCGGCAGGATCATCGCCAATACGACCGTAACGGCAGTATTCAAGAACTACAAGAGCGACGTCCCCAAGACAGGTGAGACTGACCTGCTGCCTGTGACAGTCCCGATGATGGGCGTGTCCGGCCTCGGCATGATCCTGACCGCACTCTTCGGGAAGAAGCGCAAGCCGCGCAAGGACAAGTAAGCAGGCAAAACCCAGGCAAGCAAAGCAACAACAAGACCGGGGCAAAGAAGCCTTTGCCCCGGTCTCCCATGCAGGCTCTGATACGGAGAACGCGTATGGCGCAGCTCCGGCAGACATAGGGATGAGGAGGGAATCCTGTCGAAATGAATGAAGAGAAAAAGAAAAGACGCTTTGGATGGCGGTCGATCGTGTTCTGCTTTTTCGCGCTCGCTTTTCTGCTCAGCAGCGGCGTCACGGCCTCGGTCCTGATCTCCCGCAACAAGGCGGACAAGGCGATCCAGGAGCTGCGGATCCAGGCGCGGGAGAGTCTCAGCGGCTACGGGATGACTACGGCCGCCGACCCCAATGCGGCCCAGCAGCCGCGTCAGGAGCAGCAGGCCGCGGACGCCAAAGAGCCGGCGAAGGAAGCCAGTGCGCCGAAGAGACAGGTTTCCATGGACTTTACGGAGCTTCAGAAGGCCAATCCCGATATCATAGGCTGGATCTTCGGCGAGGGCACCAACGTTGACTATCCCATCCTGCAGGCCGAAGACAACGACTACTACATGGATCACCTCTACACCCGGGAATACAACACCGCAGGCTCCATCTTCGCCGACTGCAGGAACAAGGCCGATTTCTCCGACAGGAACACCGTGGTCTTCGGCCATCACATGGCAAACGGCACGATGTTCGGTTCGATCGAGCATTACAAATCGCAGGATTTTTACGACGCGACGCCGACCATGATGCTCTATACGCCGGACGGCGACTACCGGATCGAACTGATCAGCGGGACGCATGAGAGCGGCGATGAACAGTTCTGGGATTTCAACTTCAATACCGAGGAGGAATTCCTGAAATACGTGGAAAGCTTCCAGAAGCGTTCCACCTTCAAGAGCAGTGTGGAGGTCCAGCCGGGAGACAGTCTGATTTCCCTGTGCACCTGTGCATATGTCTTTGACAACGCCCGGTTTATGCTGATCGGCAGGCTGGTACCGCTGTATGAAGGCGGGCAGACCGAAGGGCAAGCCCCGTAGGACGTCAAGACAGGAAGCTGAGCTCCGGCACACTGCTCCCCTGCTGACAGCGGCGTCCTTAACCACAGATTAATCAGAAATGAAAGCACCCCATTTGTCAGGCAGCCAGTTTGCTGCCGACGAATGGGGTGCTTGTATTCTGACGCAAGGGATGCAGCTTAAACGAAAAGCCTTGAATTTACCGGTCTTTTCAGTCCAGCGGCTTCATCGTCGGAAAGAGGATCACGTCCCGGATGGAGCTGCAGCCGGTCAGGAGCATGACGCAGCGGTCGATGCCGATGCCGAGGCCGCCCGTGGGGGGCATGCCGTACTCGAGGGCGTTGATGAAATCCTCGTCCATCATGCCCGCTTCGTCGTCGCCCTTCGCGCGCATCTCCATCTGCTTGACGAAGCGCTGCTTCTGATCGATGGGGTCGTTGAGCTCAGAGAAGGCGTTGCCCATCTCGCTGGCGCAGATGAAGAGCTCGAAGCGCTCGGTCAGGCGCGGATCCTTCGGGCTGCGTTTGGCCAGCGGCGACACGTCCACCGGATGCATGGTGATGAAGGTCGGCTGGATCAGCTTCTCCTCGACCTTCTGGTCAAAGCACTCGTACAGCGCGTGGCCCCAGGTGGCCTCGACCTTGTCCATGTCGACCCCGGCGGCCTTCGCCGCGGCGACGGCCTCGGCGTCGCCGTCGATCGCCATGAAGTCGACGCCGAGGTATTCCTTCACGGCTTCGGCCATGGTCATGCGCTTGAAGCCCGGCGAGAGATCAATGCGGTTTCCGAGCCATTCGACTTCGTAGGTGCCGAGGATCTCCTTCGCAGCGCCCGAGAGCAGGGCCTCGAAGAGGTCCATCATGTCGTTGAAATCGGCGTAGGCCTCGTAGAGCTCCACGGTCGTGAACTCCGGATTGTGGCGGGTGTCCATACCCTCGTTGCGGAAGATGCGGCCGATCTCGTACACACGCTCGATGCCGCCGACGATCAGCCGTTTCAGGTTGAGCTCGGTCGCGATGCGCAGGTACATGTCCAGATCCAGCGTGTTGTGGTGCGTGATGAAGGGCCTCGCGGTGGCGCCGCCGGAGATGGTGTTGAGTACCGGCGTCTCCACCTCCATATAGCCGCGCGCGTCCAGGAAGCGGCGGACATAGGAGACGAACTTCGAGCGGATCTCAAAGTTCCGGCGGCTCTCGTCGCTCATGATGAGATCGACGTAGCGCTGGCGGTACTTGAGCTCGGTATTCGTCATGCCGTGGAACTTCTCCGGCAGCGGGCGCAGGGACTTCGAGAGCAGCGTCACGCCCTGCACGTGGACGGAGATCTCCCCCGTCTTCGTCGTGAAGACATAGCCGCTGACGCCGATGATGTCGCCGATGTCGTACTTGCGGAAGTCCGCAAACTCCGTCGGCGTGACTGCGTCGGCACGGATATAGAGCTGGATCTGCCCGCGGTCGTCCTTGATGTGGCAGAAGATGGCCTTGCCCATGCCGCGCTTGGACAGGATGCGCCCGGCGACGCGGACGTTCTTCTCCTCAAAACGGGCATAGTCGTCCTTGATCTCCTGCGACCAGGCGGTCCGCTCAAAGCGGGTCTGGACGAAGGGATTCCTCCCCTCCTGCTGCAGGGCCGCCAGCTTGTCGCGGCGGATCTGCAGGATCTCCGAAAGCTCCTGCTCGGGCGCTTCGCTTCTGTTGATTTCTTCGCTCATGTCCCGAAAGCTCCCGCTCACTTGTTTTCCACAGAGAGGATCTGCAGGCGGATCTCACCGGCGGGGGCGAGGACGCTCACGGTGTCGCCCGCGCGGTGACCGTGCAGCGCGCGGCCGACCGGGGAGTCGTCGGAGATGCGGCCCTGCCTGGGGTTGGCCTCCTGCGAGCCGACGATCTCATAGTTTTCCGTCTCGTTGAACTCGAGGTCGAGAACCTTGATGAGACTCCCAAGCGTGACGGTGTCCTTGGGCGCGTCGATCTCGCTCTTGTCGACGATCTCCGCGTTCTCGATCAGGACCTTGAGCTCGGCGATCTTGGAATAGAGCTTGCCCTGCTCGGTCTTGGCCTCGTCATACTCGCTGTTCTCGGACAGGTCGCCGAAGCTCCTGGCCTCCTTGATCAGCTCCGAGACCTCTTTCTCCCGGACAGTCTCCAGATAATAGAGCTCCTGCTTGATCTCCTCCAGGCGCTCCTGGCTCATTTTGAATCTGCTCGCGTTTGCGTTGGCCATGTTGATGATCTCCTCCTGCCGCAGCGGCGGTAGTGTTGTTAAGGCGCAAGCCATTATAATGGCTTGCGCATGCGGTGTCAAGTCCGAGTTGCGTCTTCGCCCGCTCTCGCCTCAGCTGAGCATTTTCAGCGCGTTCATGAGCTGCTCGTCGGTCGAGGTCGCGCCGGTGCCGGTGCTCTCGCCGGTGGTGCCGGCCGTGGTGCCCGCCGAGTTGGGGTCGGCGTTGTGGATGATATACTCCGGCGTGACGCCGCCCGCGGCGCTGATGTCCACGCGGCTGCCGGTCAGATAGGTGCCGGTGGAGAGGCGGATGGCGCTGCCGTCGGACAGGGCGATGGTCTCCTGCGTCCTGGTCTTGCCCGTCGTCGGCTCGCCGAGGATGGTCGCCCACTGAAATTCCTTGAGGACCGCGGCGCAGACCTCGGCCTCGGCGTAGGTGTCGCCGTTGATGAGCACGACCATCGGCAGCTGGATGCACATGCCGTCGGAGGTCGTGATGTCCTCATGCCCGTCCTTGTCGCGGCGGACAAAGAGCGTCCCGCTGGGCAGCAGGTAGTTCAGGAAATCCGCGACCTCGGTGTCGAGGCCGCCGGGGTTGCCGCGCAGATCGACGACCAGGGCGATCGCGCCCTGATTGAGCAGCTCCTCGATCGCGTCGATGGCGTCCTGGGCGGTCCCGGCCTCAAAGTTGAGGATCTGGACGTAGCCGGCCATGGTCTTCTCAAGCCGGTACTTGACCGAGCTCTGATAAATGCCGGTGCAGTCCACCTCGATCTCGTCCTTGCCCCTGCCGACGCCGAGCGTGAACTTGGTGTTGAGCCGCGAGCGGATCAGCTTTCTGGCCTCGTCGAGCGTCTTATCCCTGAGGTCGATCCCGTCGACGGAGGTGATGACCATGCCCGCGGTCAGCCCGGCCAGCGCGGCCGGCGAGTCCATGTTGATGGAGATGACCTCGAAGCCGCCGCCGTCCTCCTTGAGTATCGCCATGCCGATGCCGGTGTATTCGCCGGTCGAGCTGAGCTGATA
Organism: Oscillospiraceae bacterium; assembly: GCA_024691985.1. Classification (GTDB taxonomy): domain Bacteria; phylum Bacillota; class Clostridia; order Oscillospirales; family Oscillospiraceae; genus Limivicinus. The sequence continues at coordinate 39,748 of JAILNC010000108.1, forward strand.
GGCCTTGTACTCGTTGGGGGACATGTAATAGCTCCACTTGTCTCCGAGGCCGGAGATCATGGCCGCGGCGGCGGAATCGCCCATGGCGCTGCGGTCGACCTGGTCGATGAACTCCTCGTCCACGACGTTCTTGATCTCGATATAGCGCATGGCCTCATTGTAATCGCTCTTGCCGCCGACATTGTCGTACATGGTGCGCTGGGTGTGGAAGTAGGTCCCCCCGAACACCAGCAGCAGGGCGATCAGCACATAGATGAAGCGGATCGGGATGTTGGCGACCGCGACAAAGAAACGCAGGATCGCGTTGAGCAGTCTTCTGCCTAAACTCATAGAATCCTCCTGAAAAGGACAAATGAAACTGAAAAAACCGCCGTTTGCCGGACAGCCCGCGAAGGACTGTCCGGCAGACGGGTATTCTCGTTATACGCCCGCGTCCTGGGAAAAGACCAGGCCCGAGTAGAATTGCTCGGGATCGATGCGGGAATCGTTGGCGTAGACCTCGAAATGCAGGTGCGGCCCCGTGGAATTGCCGGTGCTGCCGACCGCGCCGATCACGGCGCCCTGGGAGACGCTCTGCCCCTCGGACACGCCGATGGACGACAGGTGCCCGTACAGGGTCTTGTAGCCGTTGCCGTGGTCGATCATGATGCAGTTGCCGTAGCCGCCGTTCCAGTCGGCCAGGACGACCTTGCCGCCGTCGGCGGCGTAAACGGTCGTGCCCATGTTCGAGGCGATGTCCATGCCGTTGTGATGCTTGAGTTCGCCCGTGATGGGGTGCACACGCTCGCCGAAGCGGCTGGAGATGTAGACATAGGAGGCGACCGGGAAGACAAAGGAGCCCGTCGCGCCGGCATAGGCGCTTCCGCCCGAGGAGCCGCTCTGCGCGGCAGCCGCCGCAGCCTCCTCCGCCGCCCTTCTGGCGGCTTCGGCGCGTTCGGCCTCAAGCTCCGCGACCAGCTTGTCGATGGCGGCCTCGGTCCTCTCCTCCTCGGCCATGATGGCGTCATACTCCGCCTGGCGGTGCTCGAGATCCTCCCCGATGCTCAGCAGCAGCTGCGAAGCCTCGTCGATCTCGGCCTCCAGCTGCGCCTTCTCCTCGCGCAGCGCATCCTGCTTGGCGTTGATCTCCGCCCGGTACTCCTCGTACTCGGCCTTGACCTCCTCGGTATTCTCGCGGGCCGCGATATAGGCGTCCTCGAGCTTGCGGTCGCTCTGCATGATCTCGCCGATATCGTCGATGGCGCTGAGCAGCTCCCCGAGGTTGTTGGCCTTGAGGATCATCGCCAGATAGTTGAGGGTGCCGTTTTCCTCCATCGCGCGCACACGCGCACGGTAGCGCTCCAGCTGCTCCCGCTCGAGCTTCTGGGCGCCCAGCAGCTCCTCCTCCTTCTCGGCGATCATCTCGTCATAGAGGGCGATCTCCTCGTCGTTGAGCTGGATCTGCTGGAAGGTGTACAGATTGCGCTCGTCAAGCGCGCGCTTCTGTTCCATCACGCCCGCCTGTTCGGCCTCGAGCTGATCCACGACGGCCTGCTTTTCCGCACGGCGCACCTGAATGGCGTCGCGCTGCGCCTTCAGCGCGTCGATCTCCTCCTGCTTGCCCGCGGCGGCCTGAAGCGGAAACGCGCCGAGCAGCAGGCAAAAGCAGAGCGCAAGGCTCAAAAGCGTTTTACTCTTTCTCTTCATAAGCTTACCCATTCACCGACTCAGCCGTAATAAGACATCCCCGAGAAGTACTGGGCCGGGTCGACCCTGCTGCCTCCCTCGTAAACCTCAAAATGCAGGTGAGTCCCCGTCGCCCTGCCGGTGGAGCCGACGGCGCCGATGGTCTGCCCCTGACTCACACTCTGTCCGGCAGAGACGCTGAGACTGGACATATGGGCGTAGACCGTGGAGGTGCCGCCGTGGTCGATGACGACATAGTTCCCGTAGGAGCTGTCATAGGCGGCGGTAGTGACCGTCCCGGCGGCGGCGGCGACGACCGGAGCCCCGTCATTGCCGAAGCCGTCGATATCGAGGCCGTTATGCGTGCTGGTCGCGCCGGTGAAGGGGTCGGTTCGGGTACCGTAGCTGCTCGATATGCGCGTGCTGCAGGGCAGCGGCCAGGTGAAGCCGCTGTTGCTGGAGACATAGCCGATCTCCGCGACCTCTGCGGTCTGTCTCAACTGCTCCTCGGAGTAGGGCGCAGCTTCTCCGTTGGCCGCAGCTTCGGCGTTGGCCGCGGTCATCTCTTCGATCTGCCGTTTTGCCTCCGCCTGGACTGCCGCGCGCTCCTGCGCCTTGATGAGCTCGTTCTGCTTGATGAGGTTGGCGATGGTCGCAGCGGCGGACTCCTCGGCGGCCTCGGCGGCCTCGTAGTCCGCGATCGCCTTCTCGATCTCGGAAGCGAGCTTTTCAAGCCGCTCCTCGGACTCCTTTATATCCGCTTCGAGCTTTTCCTTTTCCTCGCGGAGCACGGCCTGGTCGCCCTCGTATACGGCTTTTTCGGCCTCGAACTTGGCCTTGATCTCCTCGGTCTCCGCGCGGGCGGCCTCGTACTGCTTCTGCAGCAGCTTGTCGCTCTGCATGATCTCGCCCATATCGTCGAAGGCGGTCAGCAGATCGGCATAATTCTCCGCCTGGAAGATCAGGGCCAGGATGTTGTAGCCGCCGTTTTCCTCCATGGCGCGGATGCGGCTGCGGTAGCGCTCGAGCTGGTGCTGCTCGCGGTCTTTCGCCGCGTCGACCTCCTGGGCCTTGACGCGGATGAGCTCGTCATAATGGGCGATCTCCTGCTCGACAATGGCGATCTGCTCGGCGTTGAGTTTGTTCTGCTCCTCCAGCGCCGACTTGAGTTCCAGAACGTTTGTCTGCTCTTCCTTCAGGCCGTCGAGCTTCTCTTTGATCTCCTTGACCTGTCTGGAATACTCCGCCTTCTTCGCCCGCAGGGCCGTGATTTCAGCGGACTCCTCCTCCGCGTGGGCGATCAGCGGGATCGCGCTGGCGAAGAGGGACACCAGCATCAGAACTGCCAGGATGATCGCGATGACGGATACGATTTTCTTCCTTTTCATACGCTTTCCCGTATGCGGGCCTTGCCCCGCATCAGACCTTCAGATAATTCCGGATTGCGTTCACGCCGCCGAAGGCGCCCACGAGGATGCCGACGGCCATGAAGATGATGAACACCTGAGGCGCAACGCTGCGGAAGGGCACCACATCGATCAGACTCCCGGTAATGGAGCTGACGAGCTTCTCGGTCACGACGTTGTACAGCCCCCACTCCGCGAGGAAGGCGAGGCCGCCGCCGAGGATGCCCAGCACCAGACCTTCAATGACGAAGGGGAGCCGGATAAAGCCGTTGGTCGCGCCGACCATCTTCATGATGGCGATCTCCTCGCGCCGGCCGAAGGTGGCTAGCTTGATGGTGTTGGACATGATGAAGAAGGAGACGAACACGAGGATCACGATCAGGACCAGCGAGACCGCCGTCACGACGTTGCGGATGGTCACGAAGCTCTGCGCGTAATCCAGATGCGCGTTGACCTTGGCCACGCCCTTGAGCGACTCCAGATCCATTTTCGTCTCGGACATCTCGGCGATGTCGACCAGTTTGACTACAAAGCGGTGCCGGAAGACCGAGGAATCGATGCCCTCCATGAGCGACTCGTCATAGCGGCTCATGAAGTTGTCCATCGCCTCTTCTCTTGAGACGAACTCCACGGAGGAAATGTTCTCGAGGGCCTCGATATTTTTGCCGATCGTCCGGGCCGCGTCCTCGTCGGTGATCGCCTCGTCCACGAAGACCACGATCTCATTCTGGGATTCCAGGTCCTTGATGAGCGCGTCGATATTGAGCGAAAGCAGGGATACGCTGCCCATGATGATCAGGCAGGCCATGATGATGGTGACAGACGCGAAGGACATGAAGCCGTGCGTAGTGATGCTCCGGAAGCCCTCGCGGATCAGATAACCGCCTCTACTTAATCTCATTGCCAGTAATTCCCTTCCTCACCGTCGCTGATCTTCTTGCCGCCGTCGATAGTGATGACGCGCTTGGAAAAGGCGTTGACCAGCTCTTTCTCATGGGTGACCACCAGCACGGTGGTGCCCATCTCGTTGATCTTCTCCAGCAGGAGCATCAGCTCCAGGCTGCGCACAGGGTCAAGGTTGCCGGTGGGCTCGTCGGCCACGATCATGCGCGGACTGTTGACGAGCGCCCTCGCGATGGCGACACGCTGCTGCTCGCCGCCGGAGAGCTCACCGGGCATGCGCTTCTCGCGCCCGTCCAGGCCGACCAGCTCCAGTATGTAGGGCACGCGGGTACGGATGTCCCGGTTTGCCGCGCCCACAACGCGCATGGCGAAAGCCACGTTGTCGTACACGTTCATGTTCTCGATCAGGCGGTAGTCCTGGAACACGACGCCGAGCGTGCGGCGCACTTTCGGCAGCTTGCGGCGGCGGATGGTGCCCATGTCGAAGTCGTTGACCAGCACGGTGCCCGAGGTCGGCCGCACCTCACCGGTGATGAGCTTCATGACCGTGGTCTTTCCCGAGCCGGACGGCCCGACCAGAAAGACGAACTCGCCGTCGCCGACGGTAAGGCTCACATCGTCGAGCGCAACGGTGTTGCTGCTCTCGTAAACCTTCCGTACATTCTTCATAATGACCATAGTTTTCCTCCAGAATGGATCCTTCCGCGGCCGCCCCTCCGGGCAGGCCGGCGAAAAGCTGATTAATACTTTGTGCTGTTGAGCGAATCGAGATACATCTTGACCATCATGGCGACCTTGAACACGATCGCGTGGTCAAACTCCCGCAGGTCGAGGCCCGTCATCTTCTTGATCTTTTCCAGACGGTAGACCAGCGTGTTGCGATGGACGTAGAGCTTGCGGGAGGTCTCGGACACGTTGAGGTTGTTCTCGAAGAACTTGTTGATGGTCTCCAGCGTGTCCTCGTCCAGCGTCTCGATGGGGTTCTTCTTGAACACCTCGTTGAGGAACATCTCGCACAGCGTGGTGGGCAGCTGATAGATGATGCGGCCGAGGCCGAGGCTCTCATAGTTGATGATGGTCTTGTCGCTCTCGAAGACGCGGCCGACGTCGATGGCGACCTGGGCTTCCTTGTATTTGTCGGCCAGCTCCCGCAGATGGCGGGCGTTCGTGCTCACGCCGATGACGGTCTTGATGCCGAGCTCCTCCATCAGGGTCTTCTCGATGCTGCGCGCCGCCTTGAGGATCTCGTCCGGACAGTTCGGGCCGGGCAGAGACTTGACGAGCACGATGTCCGTCTCGTTGATGTTGAGCACGAAGTCCTTCTGCTTGTCGGGGAAGATACGCTGGATGGTCTCCACCGAGGCGACGTCGGGATTCTCCATCTGCCGCACGAGCAGCACGACGCGCGGCTCGTCCGTCACGAAATGCAGCTCCTTGGCGCGCACATACACATCGCCCGGCAGGATGTTGTCGGAGATGATGTTCTTGATGAAGGCGGCCTTGTTGTGCTTTTCCTCGTAGTTGTTCTTGGCCTCGTTGAAGGCGACGGCCGCAATGGCGCAGATCGTCCTCGACAGGGCGTCGGTCCCCTCGGTAAAAGCGGCGTAGTCAAACTTCGCCCCGGGGGAATAGAGCGCGCAGAAGGTGCGCGTGCCGGTTGCGATGGGGTGCTCGTTCCCGTCGAACTCATACGGATGGAAATCGTCCAGTCTCGATCCGATCATGGCGAGCTCGCTGCTGGCCACGACAAAGCCCTGCTCGTCCACCACGCCGATGGTCCTGTCTACGGCGTCCTTCATCTGAATGATCACATTCTGAAAAATTCTGCTGGACATCTTTTTCTCTCCCATTCTTCCGCAGTCTGAACCGGGCCCTCTCCGATCCTTCCGCCCGATCCGCCGCCGCCCTCCCGGCGCGCGGCCGTCTGCTTTCACATTTTTGGATTTCCGGTATTTTGAGCATTATGTCAAATCATTTTCGGCCGCCGGGGTGGTATCCCGGGGGCTGTATGCTCCATAATAACGCTTTTTTATGTAATTTTCAAT
>JAILNC010000116.1 GCA_024691985.1 Oscillospiraceae bacterium
TACAGGCCGTCCGGCTGAGCCGGCAGATGCTGCGGCGCGGCGCGGCCCTCGCCGCGCTTTTCGGTATCGTGCTGATGGCCGTGCTGCTGGCGCGGCTGTACCGCCTGCAGATCAGTCGGCACGATTTTTACGAAGCCCTCGCGCTCGGGCAGCAGCTGCGCGAGACGAAGGGCGCGGCGGCGCGCGGGAGCGTCACGGACGTAAACGGCAATCCGCTGGCCGTCAGCGCGACGGTCGAAAACGTCTATCTCAGCCCCGTGGAGATCGAGGCCAACGGCGAGGACCGCATGCTCATCGCCGAGGGGCTCTCGGAGATCCTGGGGCTGGATCGGGACGAGCTCTATGAAAAGACGGGGCGCAAGGGGAGCTGGTACGTCACCGCGGCGCGCAAGCTCGAACGCGAACAGGCGGACAGGGTCCGCACCTTCAAGGCCGAGCACGGCCTCAAGGGCCTGCGGCTCGAAGCGGACACCAAGCGCTATTATCCGAATTCCCGCCTGGCCTGTCATCTGCTGGGCTTCGTCGGCACGGACAATTTCGGTCTGGAAGGCATCGAGGCCCGCTATGACGAGGCGCTGTCCGGAACAGCGGGCCGCTCGCTCCGGGCGACGAACGCCTACGGGAGCGAGCTGCTGTTTTCCCGCTATGAGGACTATCGGTCGGGACTGGCGGGCAGCGACATCGTCCTGACCGTGGACGCCGCTGTTCAGTATTATGTGGAAAAGCATCTGCGGCAGGCGGCGCTCGACTACGACGCAGTCAACGGCGCCGGCGCCATCGCCATGGACCCGAAGACCGGCGCGATCCTCGCTATGGCCTCGCTGGACGACTATGACCCGAACGCCTTTCTCGAGGTCTCGGAGCGGGCGCAGGCGGAGGCCGACGCGGCGCAGAGCGGGGAGGAGCGCGCCGAGATCATCGCCGCGGCCCAGGCCCGACAATGGCGCAACAAGGCCCTGTCGGACACCTACGAGCCCGGCTCCACCTTCAAGATCATCACGCTGGCCATGGCCCTCGAGGAGGGAAAGGTCAGCCTTTCGGACAGCTTTTACTGCGGCGGGAGCGTCAGCGTGCCGGGCCGCAGCAGCCCCATCCGCTGCTGGAAGAGCGGGGGACACGGCAGCCAGAGCCTGACGCAGGCCGTGCAGCACTCCTGCAACGCCGCATTTGTCAACATCGGCCTGCGCGTCGGCGCGGAGCGCTTCTATGACTACTGCGAGGCCTTCGGCCTGTTAAAGCAGTCTGAAGACCCGGACGCCAGCCTGACCGCCCGCACGGGCGTGGATCTGACGGGGGAGAGCGGGAGCATCTGGTGGAGCCGGAACACCTTCTGCTCGAAGAAAAACCTCTCGCAGCTCGCGGCGGCCTCCTTCGGCCAGACCTTCACCATCACGCCGCTGCAGCTCGTGTGCGCCGTCAGCGCCTGCGTAAACGGCGGCTATCTGATGGAGCCCTATGTGGTGCGGCAGATCACCGCGCCCGACGGGACCGTCACCTTTCACCGCGAGCCGCATGTCGTGCGGCAGGTCATCAGCGAGAACACCAGCCGCCAGCTGCGGAGCATCCTCGAACAGGTTGTCGGCGACCCGAACGAGGGCACAGGCCGCAACGCCGCCGTCACGGGCTACCGCATCGGCGGCAAGACCGGGACCAGCGAAAAAGTCAGCCTCGAGGCGCGGACGGGACAGAAGGAGTATATCGTCTCCTTCATCGGCTTTGCGCCGGCGGACGACCCGAAGATCGTGCTGCTGGCCTTCCTCGACACGCCCACGGACAGATCCGGGGTATATATCAGCGGCGGACAGATGGCCGCGCCCGTCGTGGGACGGATGCTGGCGGACATCCTGCCTTACCTGGGCGTTGCGCCGGAGAGCGACGGCAGCGCGGAGGCGCGCATGCCGGCCTGCTTGGGCAGGACGCTGACCGAGGCGGCAAAGAGCGTCGCGGAGGCGGGGCTGCGCTACCGGACCATCGGGGACGGCGACACCGTGACCGACCAGCTGCCCGCAGCCGGAAGCGAGATCGCGGCGGGCAGCGAGATCATCCTCTATCTCGGCGCGGAGATCTCACCGGAGAGCGAGCAGGTGCCGGATCTCACCGGCATGCGCTTCGAGCAGGCGCGGGATACGCTCTCTTATTACGGATTATATCTGAATACGCGCAGCGCACTCGACGGCGAGCGGACCGTCAGCGCGCAGAGCATCGCGGCGGGGACGCCCGCGGAGCATGGAACGGTGCTCGAGGTGACGCTCGTCGATCAGGACGAGACCATGCTTGGAAAGTACTGAAGCATTGCAGGGGGGAACAGAGATGAAGCTGGGAGAACTCGTAAAAAACATCCAGGTACTGGAATGCAGCGCCGATCCGGAGACCGAGATCACCGGGATCAGCTACGACTCGCGCAAAACGCAGCCGGGAGATCTCTTCGTCGCCATCAAGGGCTTTGAGGCCGACGGACACCGCTTCATCCCCAAGGCCGTGGCCAACGGCGCGGCGGCGGTGCTGTGCGAGGATCCGCCCGCGGACGGGACGCCCTATGTCCGGATCGCGGACTGCCGCTGGGGACTGGCAATCGTCAGCCGCGACTTCTTCGGAAATCCCGCGGGGGAGATGAAGATCATCGGCTTCACGGGTACGAGCGGCAAGACCAGCTCGACCACGATCCTCAAGCACGTGCTGGAATGCAGGCTCGGCGCGAAGGTCGGCCTCATCGGCACGAACGGCAACATGATCGGCGGGGAGCTCCTGCACACCGAGCATACCACGCCCGAGAGCTACGAGCTGCACAAGCTGTTCCGGCAAATGGCGGACGCGGGCTGCACCCATGTGGTGATGGAGGTCTCCTCTCACTCGCTGACGCTTGAGCGTGTGGCGGGCATCACCTTCGACGTGGCGGTGTTCACCAATCTCTCGCAGGATCATCTGGACCTGCACGGGACGATGGAAGCCTACGCCGAGGCCAAGCGGAAGCTCTTTTCCCAGTGCCGCATCGGCTGCATCAACGCCGATGACGAGCGCGCGGCCTTCATGGCCGAGGGGGCGCAGTGCCCGATCTTCACCTATTCGGCCAAGGACAACGGCGCCGATCTCGTCGCCAAGGATATCCGCCTCTCGGCCTCCAGCGTGCGCTTCGCTGCCGTGAGCGCGGGCGAGCTCGCCCTGACGAAGCTCGCGATCCCCGGGATGTTCTCGGTCTACAACGCGCTGAGCGTGACGGCGGCGGGACTGTGCCTCGGCATGTCGCTCGCCGACTGCGCGGAGGGGCTCGCCTCGGCAGCGGGCGTCAAGGGCCGCATGGAGTCCGTGCCCACGGACGGCGACTACAGCATCCTGATCGACTACTCCCACAAGCCGGACGCCCTGGAAAAGGCGCTCAAGACCCTCCGCCCCGTAACGAGGGGACGGCTTACGGTGCTCTTCGGCTGCGGCGGCGACAGGGACCGCGTCAAGCGGCCCATCATGGGTGCGATCGCGGCGCAGAACGCCGATCTCGTCATCGTGACCAGCGACAATCCCCGAACGGAGGAGCCCATGGAGATCATCAAGGAGATCCTGCCGGGGCTGAAAAAAGGCCGCGCGGCCTCCAAAGTCATCTGCGACCGCATCGAGGCGATCTGTTGGGCTATTGACAACGCGGCCCCCGGTGATGTAATATTGCTTGCCGGGAAGGGCCATGAGGACTATCAGGTCGTCGGCCATGAAAAGCACCACATGGATGAGCGCGAAATCGTCGCGGAGCATCTGGAGAAAAGAAAACAGGGGCGCTGAGCGCCTCTGATACAAGGGAGAACCCTATGACGATCAAGCTGATAACCTCCTTCGTCCTGGCGTTCCTGTTTGCCAGCGCCTTCGGGAAATACTATGTGCCCTGGCTGCGCAGGAAAAAGCTCGGACAACAGACCAAAAAAGAGGTTAACTGGCATACTTCAAAAAGCGGCACGCCCACGATGGGCGGCGTGATGTTCATTCTCGCCGGCCTCTTCGTCTGCCTGACGGTGGGCGCTGACGGGATGCTGCACGGCCGCTTTGAGCATATCTTCGTGCTGCTGTTCGCGATGGTCTTCGGCGCTATCGGCGTTTTGGACGACTGGATGAAGATCGACAGCAAGGCGAACACGGGCCTGTCGTCCAGAAGCAAATTTCTGCTGCAGCTCGCCGCGGCGCTGGTATTTATTCTGATCATGCGGCAGATCGGCTTTGTGACGCCGCATCTCTACATCCCCTTTGCGCAGAAGACGGTGTATATGCCAGAGTGGCTGTATCTGGTGTTTGCTGCCTTTGTGATCGTCGGCACCGTCAACGCCGTCAACATCACCGACGGGGTGGACGGTCTGGCCACGGGCACGTCCATACCGGTCTTCCTGTTCTTCGTCGCCGTCTCCATCACCTGGGGGCAGCGCTTTCAGGAGCTGGGCATCTTTGCCTCCGGCATGGTCGGCGGCCTGCTGGGCTTTCTGATCTACAACTTCAATCCGGCGAAATGCTTTATGGGCGACACGGGTTCGCTCTTCCTCGGCGGCGCGATCTCCGGCCTGGCCTTCGCCTACGATATGCCGCTGATCCTCGTCACGCTGGGCCTGCTCTTTATTGTCGAGACGCTCTCCGATATCATTCAGGTCAGCTACTTCAAATACACGAAGAAGAAGTACGGAGAGGGCAGACGCATCTTCAAAATGGCCCCGCTCCACCACCATCTGGAGATGGGCGGCTGGACAGGGAAAAAGTGGAAGGAAAAAGAGCTCTTCGCTCTGTTTACAGGAATATCTCTGCTCATGGCGATCATATCCTATATCGGGGTGTTTCACCGTTACCCTTTAGGGTAAACGCTGATACGATACGGGACCTTTGGGTCGGGGAGGTGGGAGCATGCGTTACGACGGCGCCCGCCTTGCCGACCCTTCTGATGCGAAAAGCATCGAAACACGCGCGGCCTTCGACGGGCCCTTTTTTACCGTCTCGATGCTGCTGCTCGCGGCGGGGGTGGTCATGGTCCTCTCGGCCAGCTACCCGCGCGCATGGTACGACCCCGCGCATGTGACCGGCGGGAACGCGGCCTACTACTTTGTGCGGCAGCTTGTCTTCGCGCTGCTCGGCGTCGGGGCGATGCTGCTGGCGTCGAAGCTTCCGATGGCCTTCTACCGGCACTGCGCCTTCCCGTTTCTGATCGGGACGGTGTTTTTGCTGATGCTCGTGCCCGTGATCGGCGTCAAGGCCAACGGCTCGCGCCGCTGGCTCGGGATCGGGGGGCTGACGCTGCAGCCCTCGGAGCTGGCAAAGCTCGCGGTCGTGCTGAGCTTCGCGTCGCTGATTTGCCGCTATCGAGGGAGGATGCGCTCTTTTCGCTGGGGCATCCTGCCCTTTGCCGGCATCCTCGCCGTGCTGGTGGGCCTGCTGGTACTCGAGCCGCATTTCTCCGCGTCCGTGATCCTGCTCGCCGTCGGGGCCGTGATGCTCTTTCTCGGCGGCGTAAGGCTGACGTGGTTCGCCGGGGCCTTCGGGGCGGCGGGCGCGGGACTTGCCGTGCTGCTGACGTTTTTCCCCTATGCGTCCTCCCGTGTCAACACCTGGCGCGACCCCTTCTCCGACACCTCGGACCGCGGCTATCAGATCGTCCAGTCGCTGTACACCATCGGCTCGGGCGGACTCAGCGGCCTCGGCCTCGGCGGGAGCAGGCAGAAGTTCCTCTACCTGCCGGAGGAGCACAACGATTTCATCTTCTCCGTCGTGTGCGAGGAGCTGGGCTTCATCGGCGCGGCGCTGATCCTGTGTCTGTTCGCGCTGCTGATCCTGCGCGGCTTCTGGATCGCCTTCCACTGCCGCGGACGCTTCAGCTTTCTGGTCGTGGCCGGGATCACCTCGCTGCTGGCGATCCAGGTCTTCCTGAACGTGGCGGTGGTGACGAACCTCGTGCCCTGCACGGGCATCTCTCTGCCGCTGTTCAGCTACGGCGGGACGGCGCTGCTGATCCAGCTTTTCGAGCTCGGCATCGTGCTGAGCGCCTCGCGCGATATCCCGGAGCACTGAAAGAAAGAAGAATTCGAACATGAACTTTCTGTTTACCTGCGGCGGCACCGCCGGACACATCAATCCCGCCCTCGCGGTCGCGGGTCGGCTGCGTGAACTGATGCCGGACGCACGCTTCCTCTTCGTCGGCGTCAATGGCAAGATGGAGATGGACCTCGTGCCCCGCGAGGGCTATGAGATCCGCGGTCTGGACATGACCTATCTCAAGCGCGGACACGATCTCGAGGCCCTGACGCACAATCTCGACACCATGAAGAACGTGCTGCGCTCCCAGCGCGAGGCGAAGCGGATCATCCGCGAGTTCAAGCCGGACGCCGTGATCGGCACGGGCGGCTACGTCTGCTTCCCGGTACTGGAGGCGGCGCACGAGCTGCACATCCCGACGCTCGTGCACGAGAGCAACGCCGTGCCCGGGCTGACGACGAAGCTCCTGGCTGAGCGGGTCGACCGCGTGATGGTCGGCTTTGAGGAGAGCCGGAAGCACTACCGCCATGCCGAGCGTGTGCTGACCACCGGCACGCCCGTGCGCGGGGAGTTCGACCGTATCAGCCGCGAGACCGCCCGCAGCGAGCTGGGACTTGCGCCCGACGAAAAGCTGGTGGTCTCGGTCTGGGGCTCGCTAGGCGCGGGACATATGAACAGGATCATGAGCGAGCTCATCCCCATGCTGGACGGCGCGCAGGGCTTTCGCCTGATCCACGCGGCGGGGAGCCTCTACTATAAGGAGCTGATGGAAAAGCTCACGGCGGCGGCGCCGGAGCACGCCCAAAACGGCGTGGAGGTCCGGGAGTACATCTACGACATGCCGCGGCTGATGGCGGCGGCGGATCTGATCCTGTGCCGGGCGGGCGCTTCGACGATCTCGGAGCTGTGTTATATGGGAAAGCCCGTGATCATGGTGCCATCGCCGAACGTGACGAATAACCATCAGGAGAAGAACGCGCGGGTCCTCGAGGCCGCAGGCGGCTCGGAGGTGCTGCTCGAGGGCGAGTTCGACGCGGGCTCTCTGCTGCAGCGCGTGATCGCTCTGCTGGACGACGGAGAAAAGCTCAGGAGCATGCAGGAGGCCATGCGCGCGCTCTCGGTGCGCGACGCGACCGACCGCATCGCGGAGACGATCCTGGGACTGTGTAAATAACAGAATAAGAGCCCACCGCATACTATGGACTGATTTGAACATGCGGGGGGCTTTTTCTATGGATCACTGGACCGTCCGTGGCGGGAGGAAACTATACGGCGCGTGCCGGGTACAGGGGTCGAAAAACGCCTCGCTCCCTATCCTTGCGGCTTCCGTTCTGGCCGGGACGGAAACGGAGCTGACGAACGTGCCGCGGCTGAAGGACATCGACGCCGCGCTGCGCATCCTGCGGCATCTCGGCTGTCGGGCGGAGCAGGAGGGGAACGACCTGTACATAGACGCGCGCGGGCTGGTCCGCAGCGCCGTGCCGCATGCGCTGATGCTGGAGATGCGCTCCTCCGTGATCTTCATGGGCGCGCTTCTCGCCCGCTGCGGCGAGGCCAGACTCAGCCCGCCGGGCGGCTGTCAGCTCGGCAAACGGCCCATCGACCTCCATCTGGCCGCGCTGCGGCAGCTCGGCGCCGAGGTGACGGAGCGGGAAGGGGAGATCCTCTGCCGCGCATCAAAGCTGCGCGGGACAACGATCCGCCTGCCCTTCCCGAGCGTCGGCGCGACCGAGAACGCCATGCTGGCCGCCACCGCCGCCGAGGGCGAGACCGTGATCGAGGGCGCGGCGCGCGAGCCGGAGATCCGGGCGCTGCAGGACTTTCTCAACGCCATGGGCTGCTTTGTTCACGGGGCGGGGAGCGGCCACATCGTCATTACGCCGCGCCGGGCGCGCAGCAGCACGGAGTTCAGGATCCAGCCGGACCGCATCGCGGCGTCGACGCTCGCCTGCGCCGCGGCGGCCGCGGGCGGCGAGCTGACGCTGCTCGACACGGAAAGCGCGCATTTTTCTACCGTTCTCCACTTCCTAAAACAGGCGGGTTGTGCTATAATGACAAAACAGCGCTGTGTGACCGTCCGGTCGAGCGGGCGGCTGCGCGCGGTCGGCCCGATCACGACGGAGCCCTATCCGGGCTTCCCGACGGATGCGCAGCCGGTCTTGATGGCGGCCCTCCTTCGGGCGGAGGGTGTGACGCGCATCCGCGAGACCATTTTTGAAAACCGCTTCCGGCAGGTGCCGGAGCTGAGAAAGCTCGGCGCGGATATCGCCATGGAAGGACAGAGCGCCGTGATCCGCGGCGTTGAGCGCCTGCACGGCGCGTCTCTTACGGCGACCGATCTGCGGGGCGGCGCGGCGATGCTTGTCGCGGGTCTGGCCGCGGAGGGGGAGACTCGGGTCGAGGACGAGGGGCACATCGCGCGCGGATACGAGAGCTTTGACCGGGTGCTCTCCGATCTCGGGGCGGACGTCCGGCTGAACTGAAAGGATTAACAATGGCACGAAAGATTCCCGTTAGAAAAGTGAAGGAAGACGAGCAGCATTTCAGCCTGCGCGAGCTGCTGAGCAGCCTGAGCGGACCGATCATGTTCTTCCTCGTCGTCGTGGCCGTCATCTTCGTGATGAGCGTGTTTTTCCGAGTCTCCGACATTCAGGTGCGCGGCAACAGCCACTACACCGACGAGGAGATCATCCGCGCCATCGACATCGAGGAGGGCGACAACCTCTTCTTCTTCGACCGCTTTGCCGCGCTCAGCCGCGTCTTCGCAAAGCTGCCCTATATCGACGAGGTCTCCGTCGAGCGCAGCCTGCCCAACAAGGTCATCATCACCGTCTCCGAGAGCCAGGCGCTGGCCTATCTCGTCCTCGGCGAGGAGAAGTGGACCATCGACCACAGCTGCAAGGTACTCGGCAAGGCCAACGACGACGAGCTCGTGGGGCTGATCCCCATCGACGGCATCTCGCCGGGCACGCTGATGATCGGCGAGGCGCTGGAGACCGCGGACAAGGACGAGGAGATCGTCGACTACATCGCCGAGGTGCTCTACCAGCTTGAGGAGCGCGGCCTTTACAAGCAGGTGGGGCGCGTGGATTTCTCCGATCCGCGCCGCGTCACCTTCACCTATGGGGGAAAGTATACGGTCGTCCTCGGCGACGCGTCCAACCTGGAATACAAATTCGGCATGCTTGTGTCTGCCATGTCGCAATTATTGGATGGAGATGTGGGAATAATCAATGTGAGCGACGGTAACACCGCACATTTCAGTCCAACCTGAACGATGGTTACAAAACGATAACAAAAGTTTTCCGGAAAATGAAAAAAACGCTTGACTCCGGGAACGATCTGTAATAAAATACGGACTGTAGGAAATTGCAATGTTTTGTAACGCATGCGTTATCAATAGATGGGAGGCACAGTAGAATGGATTTTAAAGCCGACGGTCCGGAAAACGTTGTCAATATCAAGGTGATCGGCATTGGCGGCGCTGGCAACAACGTTGTCAACAGAATGGTCAAGGCCGGTACGCAGGGCGTTGAGTTTATCGCAGTCAATACGGACAAGCAGGCGCTTGCCGTTTCGAATGCCGATCAGAAGCTGCAGATCGGCGAGAAGATCACCAAGGGGCAGGGCGCAGGCTCCGACCCCGAAATCGGCAAGCGGGCCGCCGAGGAGAGCCGCAACAACATCGCCAAGATCCTGGAGAACGCCGACATGGCCTTTATTACGGCCGGTATGGGCGGCGGCACCGGTACGGGCGCTGCCCCGATCGTGGCGGAGATCGCCCGCGACGCGGGCCTGCTGACCGTCGGCGTCGTGACGAAGCCCTTCAAATTCGAGGGCAAGCGCCGCATGGATCAGGCCAACGCCGGCATCAAGGAGCTGCTCGGCCGGGTGGACTCCCTGCTGATCATCCCCAACGACAGACTGAAGTTCGCCACCGACCAGAAGGTCACGCTGGCCAACGCCTTTGAGATCGCGGACGACGTGCTGCTGCAGGCCGTGTCCAGCATCTCCGATCTGATCAAGAACACCGGCTTCATCAATCTGGACTTTGCCGACGTTTCCTGCATCATGAAGGACGCGGGCTTCGCCCACATGGGCGTCGGCCACGCCGCCGGCAAGGGCAAGGCCGAGGAGGCCGCCCGCATGGCCGTCGCCAGCCCCCTGATGGAGACCTCCATCAACGGCGCGCGCGGCGTGCTCATCAACATCACCGGCTCCGAGGATATGGATCTCGACGACGTCGAGACCGCCGCCAGCCTCGTGCAGGAGGCCGCGCATCCCGAGGCCAACATCATCTTCGGCGCCAGCTTCGACGACAGTCTGGACGATGAGATCCGCGTGACGGTCATCGCCACCGGCTTTGAGGACGCGTCCAACCGTGCCGAGCCCGTGGCCGCAAAGCCGGCTCCCTCCGTCGCGCCGACGCCGGCGCCCCGCCCGGTGAGCTTCTA
>JAILNC010000018.1 GCA_024691985.1 Oscillospiraceae bacterium
GCGGATTGAACCTTACCGCCTTCGTGCAGCACCCGCGGGGCGGGTACGGCGGCGGGGGCGGAAAGCCCGGCGGCGGCGGAGGCGGACGGCGCGCGTGCTCCACGCGGCGCCAGACCTCGTCAAAGTGTCTGAGATTCTCCCATTTCGGGTCGTTCATGGAATCAACTCCGTTCCTCTTTGTACAGCATTCTATGGTTTTTCTTGAAAAGATGTGAAAGCTGTGCGATAATATACGAAAAGTCAGACTGTAGACAGAGTACCTGTTTGCTCGTCATTGCGAACCAGTGACCGATGTCACTGGTGTGGCAATCCGTTTCCCATGCCGCCCGAAAGCTTTGAAGTAAGCCAATTACCAGGCTGGCCGCGGGGAGAGACGGATTCCCACGACCAGTTTGCGAACTGGTCTCGGAATGACGTACAGGAGGGGCATCTGCACTTTGAAGTACTAGCTTTCCGGAGGACAGAGCGATGGCGAGATTCTTTATGGCGGGCACGAATATCCTGGGCGGCACGGCGATCATCCGCGGCCGCGACGCCGAGCACGTGAAGGTGCTGCGCCTGCGTCCGGGCGAGGACGTGATCATCTGCGACGGGCAGGGCACGGATTACAAGTGCCGCCTCGTCTACGCCGACAGGGAGCAGGCCGAGGCCGAGGTGATCGAGGTCGTCCCCTGCCCCGCCGAGCCGAGCGTCAAGGTCACGGTGCTCTGCGGCCTGCCCAAGGGCGACCGCAGCGACTACGCGGTGCAGAAGTGCGTCGAGGCCGGGGCATACGAGATCGGCTTCTTCTCCTGCGCGCGCTGCGTGGCGAAGCCCGAGAACCTCGAAAAGAAGCTCGAGCGCTGGCAGCGCATCGCCGAGGAGGCCGCCAAGCAGTCCGGGCGGGGCATCATCCCGCGCGTGTTCTGGGCGGGCGACTTCACCGCGGCGCTGGACACGGCCGTGAAGAAGGACCTGAAGCTCTTCCTCTACGAGACCGGCGAGCGCGAGGCGCTGGACGCGGTGCTGGGCGAGAACAAGGACGCCGAGACCGCCTGCCTCATCGTCGGGCCCGAGGGCGGCTTTGCCGAGTTCGAGGCCAAGCTTGCGAAGGTCTGCGGCCTGCATGTCTGCTCGATGGGCGAGCGCATCCTGCGCTGCGAGACCGCGCCGGTTGTGGCCCTGACCGCGATCATGTACGCGACGGGGAATCTGTCGTAGAGGCTGACGCCCCCGGCTTGCAGGGGCCGGCGCCCCGACGGCCCGTGCCGGACAATCCAAAATGAATTGAGAATCCCGGGCGAATCCGTACCTTTTTCGGATTCGCCCGGGATTTCTTCGTTATCATGCGCGAAAAGCGCCGGGACGCCGGGGGCGTCGTCCCCTGCAGAACGCTCCAAACTCTAGAAATAGAACCAGTCGTAGCCCGCAGTGCCGGGGACGGAGAGGCAGTAGACGCCGACGGCCAGATGGCCGAGCAGCAGGACCAGGCCCACGATCGCATACGCGCGCGCCCGGCGGGATTCGCCCATCCGGGGCAGCATGCGCCAGAGCAGCCCGATGGCGACGGCGAAGACGGCCGGGTAGAGCGAGATATAGCCCCAGTCGAAGTTCCCGTCGTTGACGCGAAAGCCCGTCTCGGTCAGCAGCAGGGCCTCGAGGATCGCGGCTGCGTTGACGAGGGCGAGGATCCGGATGCGCTCCCGCCGGGGCTCCTTCGGCGCCTGGATCGCGCCGGTCCAGAGCGGCAGCAGCAGGCCGCGCAAAAACATCAGCAGCAGGGAAAGGAGCAGGGCGGGCGTCAGCACGCGCAGGGCCATGGCGGACTGGGTGCCCGCGAAGTCGTCCGCATACAGCACCAGCGAGCTCCAGACCAGCGCACCTACCGCGGGCAGCACCGCAAGGCCGATCAGAAATTCGTTTTTGAAGCCGCGGGCGCGACGCTTCACGAAGTCCCACACGAGCAGCAGCAGCGCCGCCGGGGCGAAGGCCCCGAGGAAGCTGGGTTTGAAAAGCGTGGCGATCAGCAGGCAGAGCAGAAAGCCCAGCCAGTCGCGCGCCTTCAGCCTTTCCCGCCGCGCCTCCCAGAGCCGCCAGAAGAAGATCAGCGAGGGCGGGATCCAGGTGCGGCTGAACAGCACCGTCATGTTGTGCCAGACGTTGCCGTTATAGACACCGAGGTACATCCCCGTCTGCCCCGGGAAGATCCACGGCCCGACGACGTTGGCCAGCAGCGCCGCCAGCAGGGCGAGACTGCCGTCCAGCTCCGGCAGCGTTTCGCGCAGTAGCCACCACAGCATCGCGACGCCCGCCGCCTGATTGGCTGTCAAAATCAGCGAGAGCAGGGTCTGCGCGCGGCCCTCGTCGAAGGCCGACCAGAGGGCGCGGATGATCAGCGCGGACAGGCTGTAATCGTTGTGCCCGAGGGCGAGGGCGACGTGCCCGACCATGTCGGCGCGGATATAGTCGGCGCATTCGAGCCAGAAGATGCGCTGCCAGCGCCACAGCAGCACGGCGCCCAGCACCGCGCAGAAGCACAGGCAGAGCTGCCGGAGACGCGCCTTTTCGATTCGCATGCTTTCCGCTCCTTTCCGGCTCAGGCCTTGTCGATATCGCCGAAGTAACGGGTGCGCTCCTCCCCCGAGAGGGCGAAGACCCGGGAGATCGCCTCGATGCATTCCTGCCGCCAGTCGCTCTCGACGATCAGGTCCTTCAGCGCGTCCACGGCGGAGCGCCAGGAGTCTTCCGTGCGTTCGAGCTGCTTGCGGTCGCGCGCGACCTCGGGCTCGATGATCGTGCACTGGCGCTCAATCTCATCAAGAACGGCCTCGTTCGTCAGCCTGTCGCGCAGCAGCTCCGCCGCGCGCGTCAGGAAGCGGTCACGGAAGGACGGGTTCTGCATCAGCTTGAGCACCGGCACCGAGATCTGGATGTGGTCGGCGCTGTACGGGGTCATGAGATTCGTGAACATGCTGACCGTGGAGCGGAACGCGGCGTCCAGATCGTAGAACATGAAGTGCCATTTCCCGTCGGCCTCGCTCGAGCGGACGTAGCGCACATTGCCCATGGTCACGTCCGTGTTCGAGCAGAAGCCCTCCAGGATCAGCCAGTCGATGAAGCTGTCGATGTCCACATACCCGCAGAGGGCGGCGTAGCCCTCCTCCGTCAGCAGCACGTCGGTGTAGCCGGGCTCGATGACCTCCACCTCGAAGTCCGAGCCGAGCGGGGCGTTGGCCTCGACGAGCTCGACGCTGTCGCGGCTGATCCCCTCGCACGAGGCGTAGAGCTGCTCGTTGGCCTTCTCCTTGAGCGTGTACAGGCCGCGGTATTCGCCGTTGACGTACAGCACGCACCAGATCGAGCGCTGGTTGACGAGGCGGGCCCCCGCCGTGTCGCACAGGGCCTGGGCCAGCTCGTTGCGGATGATGGCCGAATTCTGGTCCTGGCCGGCGCGCAGCAGCAGATTCGTAAACTCCGCCGCGCCGCCGCCGTAGATGTCGTACTGCAGCGTCTCCTGCCCGTAGCAGGTCCGGAAGCGCAGCGACATGTTTTTCTTGAATTCCGACAGGCTGGTCTCGCCGTTCATGGCGATGCCGCAGCCGACGGTGAAGCATCTGCCGTCCCGGTACAGCGACACCGCGCCCGGCAGCTCGACGCCGCGCTGGCCGGAGTCGTACATCATGTTGAAGCTCCACGGGCTGTCGCTCACGAGGCTCACGACCGGGAGCGAATGCTCCTCGTTGAGAATGAAGCTCAGCGTCAGCGGGCGGCTCGGCAGGCAATTGTCCGCGAAGGAGCTGGCCCGCAGCACGCAGGTCTTCGTCAGCGCGACCGGGCCGGAATAGACCGGGCTGTTCTCGTTCGGGGCGGAGCCGTCGAGCGTGTAGCGGATGAGGCCCTCGCCCGAGAGCGTGACGGCCACGCTGTCCACGCCGTCGAACACGCCGTCCGCCGTGAGACTCACCGGGGTCTCGGCGATGAAGCGCGCGCCGCCCGTGTTGTCCCGGCCGAAGCTCGGCGCGTCGAAGCGGAAGAAGCCGCCCTCCCCGTCGCGGCGGCCGAGGGTGCCGTTGAGCGGGACGTCATGCAGGTACACCCGGTCCGCGACCGTGCCGTCGGCGCGCGAGAGGAAGAGCGTCTCGCCCTCCTTGAGGCCGAAGCCGGTGCTGGGGCGCTGATCGACGTTTTCCTCCCCGCTCACGCACAGGAAGACCGTCTCGGCCCCGGGGCGGAGCGTGAGGGCCGGAAGCTGATACCGGAAGGGCACGCTCGCCTTGTCGGAGAGATAATAGTCCGACAGCAGCACCGGCTCGTCGGAGACGTTTTTAATCTCGACCCAGTCGCAGTCGCTCCGCACGCCGGTGACGACCGCGCCGAGGTTCGAGACCATGACCTCGTTGATCACGAGCGCGTCCGTGGGCAGGAGGGTCTGCGAGAAGTCCTCGCAGCCCTCGCGGGTGTTGGCATAGCCCGGCGTGGGCCAGAGACAGGGCGCCCACGCCCCGTCGTCCGAGAGGGCCATGGAGACGTCGCTGTCGCAGCCGCCGCAGTCCGCGGTGTCCACGAGCAGGCCCTGCGCGTCCCGCAGCACGATGCGCTCCTCCGCCGAGACGGCGAAGTCCGTGTGCAGCGTGTCGCCGCGGCGGTCCTTGCGCGAGGCGAAGACGACAAGGCGCTCGTCCGGAGAGAGCGTCAGCGCGGGCAGGGCCCAGCCGTCCTTGTCCTCCCCGTCGGCAAGACGCCAGCCGTCGAGCTCCACCTCCTCGTCCGAGGCGTTCCAGAGCTCGATCCAGTCGGGGAACTCCCCGTCCTCGTCGAGGACGGTGGATTTGTTCTTCTCCATCAGCTCCGCGATGCGCACCGCGCCCGCCAGAGGCGAGGGCGTGCGCCGTCCCGGGGTCGGCT
>JAILNC010000027.1 GCA_024691985.1 Oscillospiraceae bacterium
CAAATGGCTGCACCACAGCAGGCTCGGCCTCCCCCCGGCGCAGGCGTCGGCCAGGGCGTTCTCATCCGCAAAGCCGACCGCCTCCACCGCCAGGCCCGTCTCCTTCTCACAGCGGGCGGCCAGCTCTTCCATGCCCGCCGCGGCGCACTCCGTCTCGGCGTACCAGAGGATCAGCTTCTCCTCCGCGCGGGTCCCGGCCGGGGCACGGTAAAACAGGAGCAGGCAGATCAGCAGGGTCACGACCGCCGCGATCCCGGCCCGCAGCCATCTCCGCTTCATCCTTCCCCGCCTCTTTTCTCTCCCGCGTTTTCTGTTTTTGTATTTTATCATATCCATTCAGCGCGCACAAGAGATTTGCACTTTTTGTCCGCGCGTGCTAGAATGAACTATACTTTCCCGGAAAAGGAGACTTCCCATGCGCTTCAAGGCTGTGCTTTTCGATATGGACGGGACCGTGCTCGACACGCTCGGCGATCTGGCCAACGCCTGCAATCACACGCTGGCGGCCTTTGGTCTGCCGCAGCGCACGCGCGGCGAGATCGCGCACTTTCTCGGCAACGGGGCGGCCTGGCTCATCTCCCACGCCGTGCCGGAGGGGACGGACGAGGCGCGTGTGCGCGAGATCCTGGCGGCCTACCAGCCCTGGTACGACGCCCACTGCGACATCGAGACCGCGCCCTACCCCGGCATCCTCGCGCTGATGCGCTCGCTCAAGGCGGCGGGGGTGCGGCAGGCCGTGATCTCCAACAAGCAGGACTCGGCGGTGCAGCTGCTCTCCGAGCTCCACTTCCCCGGCCTGCTGGACTTCGCCGTCGGCGAGAGCGCAACGGTGCGGCGCAAGCCCAATCCCGACGCCGTACTCGCCGCGCTGGACGCCATGGGGGTGTCAAAGGAGGACGCGGTCTACGTCGGCGACACCGAGGTAGACATGGCGACCGCGCGGAACGCGGGCCTGCCCTGCGCCGTGGTCGGCTGGGGCTTTCGCACGGAGGAGGAGCTGCGCGCCCTCGGCGCGGAGCGCATCTTCCGCAGCGCCGAGGAGCTGCGGGACTGGCTGCTTGAATAAGGAAACCGGGCTGCTGTGCAGCCCGGGTAAGACTATACACAAAGCCCGACAAGCCGAAGGCTTGTGTCATCCCGAGCGCAGTCGAGGGATCTGACAGGTCGGAAATCCGGACTATTCAGATCTTTCGACTCCGCTTCGCTCCGCTCAAGATGACATGTTCGGGGTTCGTCTGCACATTGAACCGGGCTGCTGTGCAGCCCGGTTTCCTTACAGCGGTTTTTTCTTGATCTGCGCCCAGCGGCGCGGATATTTTTTCGGCGTGGGGCCTGTCTTGCGGATCACGACGGCGCAGTGCCGGTGGTCCGTGCCGGGGACAGCGTAGGAGAAAACGCGCTCCACCTCCCCGCCGAGGGTCTTCAGCGCGACGTATGCCTCCTTGATCTCCGCCTCGGCCTCCGGCCCCTTCATGGCAAGGAAGAGCCCACCCGGCCCGACATAGGGCAGGCACAGCTCGCACAGCAGATTGAGCCGCGCCACCGCGCGGGAGACGGCGCAGTCGAAGCTCTCGCGAAAGCCCTCCGGCTGTTCCTCGGCCCGGGCGTGCACGCAGGCGACGTCGTCAAAGCCCAGGGCCGCGCAGGTCCCGCGCAGGAAGGCGATGCGCTTGTCGAGGCTGTCCAGCAGCGTCAGCTCCATCTCCGGACAGGCGATCTTGAGCGCGAGGCCCGGAAAGCCCGCGCCCGTGCCCACGTCGATCACGCGCTTTCCCTTGAGCTCCGCCGCGCGCAGCAGGGCCGCGCTGTCGAGAAAGTGCAGGCACGCCGCGTCCTCCTCGCCCGTGATAGCGGTGAGGTTCATCACCGCGTTGCCGCGCATGAGCGCCTCGTAATAAACGCGGTAGCGTGAAAGCGCCTGCGCGTCCGGCTGCAGGCCCAGCTCCGCGAAGCCCTGTGTCAGCGCCTGCTCCAGCATCGTGTCACTCATCCTTTACGGTATAGAAATTGTGTCTGCCGATGGTCTTCACCAGCTTGAGCGTGTTGTCGAACCACGCGCTGCCGGCGGAGGGGTTGACGAAGTAGAGGCAGTCCCCCACCGTGTTCGCCCCCTCGAGCACCAGACGGGCCGCGGCGATCGATTCCTCGTCCGGCTCCTCGTGGATGGCGCCGACGGCGACGGGCTCGAACTGGATGACATGCTCGGTATCGTAGACCACCTCAAAGACCGTGTCGGGGAAGATCTCGCTCTTCACGCGGTTCATGACCACGTTGCCCACGCCGATCTTGCCCTCCATCGGCTCGACGCCGGCCTCGGCGTGGATGATCTGCGTCAGCCAGTAGAGGTCGTCCGCCGGGAAGTTGAGGGCGTAGAACTCCTCCCCGCCCTGCAGCAGCGCCGCGCCCTTCGTGCGAAACGCGCAGCTGTCCCCGTCCGTCCCGGCTTCGACGCCGAAGAGCTTTTCGGCGGCGGGGACGGGCAGATACAGCTCTTCCCCGCGTATGAGCCAGCCGCCCGGCGCCCAGACAAAGCGCCCGTCGGCCATCAGATATTGCCTGCCCTTCTCGCCCTGCACGCCGAGCGGCCCGATCTGCAGCGTGAGCCGCGTCCCGTCCTCGCTCCAGGCGAGCTCCTGCCCGCAGGCCGCGCACAGCGCGCGCAGCGGGACGAAGGTCTCCCCGCCGCGGCGGAAGGCACGGGCGAAGAGCAGCCCGTCGATCTCCATGGGGACGCTCTCATACCCGTCCGGCAGGGGCGCGGCCCCGCACAGCAGCAGCGCGAGGACCAGCAGCAGCGCGGCGAGCGCCCGCTTACGCATGCTCGGCCTGAAAGGCTTTGAGAGCCTTTGCCATCTGGTCGGGGCAGGAGGTCGCCTTATAGCCGCAGCGGATACCCTCCATACGGCGGATCGCCTCGTCGATGTCCATACCCGCGACGAGGCTCGCGATGCCCTTGAGGTTCCCGTCGCAGCCGCCCGTGACCTTGACGGAGACGATCTTGCCGTCCTCCAGCTCGAAGTCCATCCGCTGGGAGCAGACGCCTCTCGGCCTGTAGCTGTATTCCATGGTGCTGACCTCCGATTTTTTACATATTACAGGATGTACTATAGCATGTTCCGCGCCGCTTTGCAAGGCGCGGAAAAATGCCCGCGGGGCCGCATCTTTTCTTGACTTGCGCGGCGGCGCTGTGGTAAGATACCCGCGTATCGGATCTGCGCTGTGTATGACAGAAGAGGTGCTTTGACAGATGAAACTGATCCTCGCTTCCAACAACCCCCACAAGCTTGCGGAGATGAAGGCCATCCTCTCTCCGTTCTTTGATGAGATCGTCTCCATGCGGGAGGCCGGCATCGAGCATGAGACCGTGGAGGACGGCAAGACCTTCATGGAAAACGCCGTCAAGAAGGCCACGGAGCTCGCGCAGCTCTCCGGCTGCTGCGCCATCGCCGACGACAGCGGCCTGTGCGTCGACGCGCTCGCCGGCGGGCCCGGCATCTTCTCCGCCCGCTTCGCCGGGGTGCACGGGGACGACAAGGCCAACAACGCGCTGCTGCTCAAGGAGCTCGAGGGCGAGCATGACCGCGGCGCGCACTACACCTGCGCCATCGCCCTGGCCTGGCCCGACGGCAGGGTCCTGACCGCGGAGGATTACCTCTACGGCGAGATCGCCTACGACGAGCGCGGGACCAACGGCTTCGGCTACGACCCGCTGTTCCTGCTCAAGGAGCTCGGCCTGCGCACGGCGGAGCTGCCGCCCGAGGAGAAAAACCGCATCAGCCATCGCGGCAAGGCGCTGCGCAGGCTGGTCGAAGAGCTCAAGGCGCAGGAGGCGTAAAGAGAACGCGCACAGGCCGGATGCATTGGCATCCGGCCTGTGCGCGTTTCTGCGCTGTTTTGCCGCACGGCGGGGCGGGGATCACTTCTTGTTGATCGGCTCGCCCTTGATGAAGTACGGGCTGCGGTGCGAGGAGGTGGAGGTGCCGGCGCTGATGTCGCGCTGAATATTGCCGAGATACTGGCCCTTCAGTGTGTAGTAGGTCTTCATGCCGATGATGGAACCGTCCTCGTGATAGCCGGCCCAGTACCAGACAAGATACAGCTCCTTACCGCTCTTGTTGAAGACCTTGCCGATGTACTCATACGAGGTGTCATCATCTTTGAGAACGTACACATACTCGTAATCCTTGGTCCCGTATGTGCCGCCATCGGTATCGGCTTCCGGCAGAGGATGCTCCTTCAGATCCAGACTCTTGCACATCCTGTCGTACAGACCGGCGAAGGTGTTCTCGCTGTCCCCGATGATGTAGTACTCGGCCGGGTCCGGCTCGGCCTCCTTTTTCGCCGCGGCCGGCGCGGGCGTTGTCTTCGCCGCGGGCGCCGCGGCCGCCTGCATCGGAACGAGGCATACGATCAGCATGAGAACGAGAAAAAACGATAGCGCGCGTTTCATAAAAATCCTCCTTTCTGTAATGAAATAACCGACTTCAATCGTATATTATAATAAACTATAGAAAGCAGCCTGTCAAGATTCCGCAAAAGAGAGACGTTCCCGCACGGGAGCTCCGCAGCTTACGCGGTGAAAAAAGCACTCACCCTTGACGGTGAGTGCTTTTTCGTTTGCGTCAGGATCAGCCGCCCTGCTGGGCCAGCCAGTCGCTGTAGTCCGCGCCCTGGGAGCTGGGCTGGTATTCGCCGGTGAGCTTGGCGTAGACGCGGTTGAACTCCTCGGAGTCGGTCTCGTAGGGGGTCGGGCAGTAGTTGTTGTAATTCTGCTCGTTTTTGGCGGCGCCTGCAAGGTTGCTGCTGACGCAGCAGGGGATCACCTCGATCCCGACGCGGCGGAGGCTGCCGTCCTCCGCCCGCTCCAACTTCACCTGGAAGATGGCGGTGTCGGGGTCCTTCGGCATCGTGCTGCCGCCGAAGGTCCAGTTGCCGCAGGAGTAGAGGATCAGCCCGTCGCCGTACTCCTCGATGGGCTGGAGGCAGTGGGTGTGGCTGCCGTAGATCAGATCCGCCCCCGCGTCGATGCAGGCGTGAGCCAGCTCGATCTGGGCCTTGTTGGGGCTGTAATAGAGCTCCTGCCCCCAGTGGAAGGCGCAGATGATATATTCCGCGCCGTCGGCCTTGAGCTGTCCGACCGCCTTGACGGCCTTGTCCCTGTTCGGCGCGAGGTCCGTGCCGGAGCAGTAGATCCCGAGCTTGAGCCCGTGCTCGGTCTCGATGATCTGCCCCTCGCCCTCCTTGCCGAAGGGGACGCCGTGGGCTTCGAGCGCCGCGTAGGTGCTGTCCGCGCCCGCCTGATAGCAGTCCATCATGTGGTTGTTGGCGGTGGTGACAAAATCGACCCCGCCCTCATTGAAGATCTCGGCATACTCCGTCGGCGCGCGGAAGGGGAAGTAGACCTGGGTGTAATCGTAGGTCAGGTTGGCGTTGTCGGTCAGCGTGCACTCGCAGTTGGTGATGGTGAACTCGTCATCTTTGAAGAACTGTACCGTGTTGGAGAAGGGGTAGGCATAGTCCCCGTCCATCACGCCCGCGTAGCCCGCGGGATGGTACTGGTAATTCTGGCTGGACCACATGGTGCAGTCGCCCAGGCAGGTGATGACGAACTCCGTCTGCGGTGCGGGCGTGGGCTCCGGCGTCGCCGTCGGCATCTGGGCCGGGGTCGCGGCAGGCGCGGCCGTCGCCGCCGGTT
>JAILNC010000030.1 GCA_024691985.1 Oscillospiraceae bacterium
TTTTTCATTACTTCCGATCACGACAGGATGATCTTTCCAAATGCCGTTTTCTACCTGCAGATGACAATCAGCTTTGCCGCTGATGCTTTTTACGGTATTGCATCGGGGGCATGCCGAACTGCTTTTTGAATACGTTCTGGAAATAGGACTGGCTGGAATAGCCGAGGTACGCGCTGATCTCCGCGAGGCTGCGGTCACCGTAGGTGAGCAGGTCGCAGGCTTCGTCCAGCTTGCATTTGGTAATATAATCGCCTACGCTCATGCTGAGCTCCGCCTTGAAGCGTCGCATCAGCCATGAGCTGCTGCGATGGATCTCCTCCGCCACATCTTCGATGCCGATCGCTTCGTTGGTGTGGCTCTGTATATAGTTCATGCAGCGGTAGATCTCCTGCGACACGCCCTCGGGCAGCTGCGCCTCGCCGGCGCGCTTGCAGAGATCCATCAGCATGATATAGCGCAGACGGTTGACCTCCTCGATCGACTGCAGCTGCTCACACTCGAGGATATATAGATCGACAAGCTGATAAGTCCGCTCCACATCCACGCCTCCCGGGATCGCGCCGAGCATCCCGGCCTTGCAGGCGGTCTCGATAAAGATATTCTTCGCTTGCCGCAACGGTGTGCGAGCGACTTTGCCTTCGGAGGGAATCTCCTGTGTCGTCTCAAAAAAACGCTTGAGCCGCCCGGGATCGCCCTGGGCGATGACATGATAGAGCTTTTGCTCAAAGTCATAAGTGTTGTGCGAGATCTCGTTCTCCTTGGCCTCGATAGCCGTTTCCAAAACAGTCGAGCCGCGCCGTGCGGTCCGGCTGCTTTCTTCTGCGTAGAAATCCTCGATCTGCGCTTCTTTGCCGTTGAGAACAAAGTGCAGCAGCGTCAGCAGACGGACAAACTGCGCGTGGCCACTGATCGGGATGGCATACAGCATCTCCGCTACAGCTTCCTGGTGTTCCGGCGGCGTTTTGGAGTCCACTAAGAATTCTCTGACAAGTTCCTCGCTGATCGGTATCGTAAACACCGGGCCGAGGAAGAGATCATAGCCGGTCCCTTCGATGCGAACATGACCGTACTCGAGGTTCGGGTTGATCGCGGAGAATTCCGGGTTGCGGTCCGGCGCATAAATCGTCCACTCATCTTGTGGCTCGATGCCCAACAGCTCCGCCAGCGAGGAATAGAGGATGTGGCCATCCTTATACAGATTCGCGGGGATCCCGGTTGCCGCAAAGAGCTTCTTTGAGAAAGAAAGATAATCCATATCCATCACCCAAGAATATTATAGATTTCAGCGCAAGGAAAAACAAGGCGGAATTTTACAATTACGGGCGGGATTTCGCAATATTGCGGAGTCGGGATTTGCTAAAGTAGCATCAGAAAAACGATTTTAGGAGGCGCAATATGAAACAGAACCTTCGTATTTCCATGACCGAGGCCAATCAGGGCGTTTTGAACTTCTCCCACCTGCTGGACGCGCCTGCAGGCAAGCACGGCTTCGTCCGCGTTAAGGACGAGCACTTCGTGTTTGAGGACGGCACACGCGCCCGTTTCCTGGGCTTCAACATTGCCACCCGCTCCAACACCCCGACTCACGAGGACGCCGAGCGCCTGGCCGAGCGTTTCGCCAGCATGGGCGTGAACGTGATCCGCATGCACGCGGCCGACGCGCCAATCGGAGAGGGCGTTGGAAACTGGTCGAGCTGCAAGGAGGCGCCTCTGCTGGACTACGACAGGGGCACGAGCCGCTTCTTCCATCCGGAGGGTCTGGATCGCTTCGACTATTTCGCCGCCAAACTCAAGGAAAAGGGCATCTATCTGCACGTCGATCTGCTGGTCGCCCGCAACTTCCCGGAAGGCGACGGGCTGGACTATCCCGGCGGCTTCCCGCTCTGCACGAAGCGCTATCCCGTCTACAACGCCCGCCTCATCGAGCTGCAGAAGGAATATGCCAAAGCCTACCTCTGCCATGTGAACCCCTACACCGGCCTCGCCCCTGTGGACGATCCGGCGGTCATCACCGTGCAGATGACGAATGAAGAGAGCGCCATCAAGGGCAATCCCGGCACGGAGGGCGTCGAGGTGCTGAAGCCCTACCGCGACGAGGTGCAGCAGCGCTTCAACGAGTTTCTTCTCATGAAGTACTACACCCGCGAGCGCCTCAAGGAAACCTGGACGCTGGATGGCGTCTGCGCACTGGGCGAGGACGAGGATCCCGCCAAGGGCACCGTGCGCGGCATCGAGGGCAACTTCTACCAGCCGACCAATGAGCCGATGGGACCGTGGGACGCTTCCGAGGGTCCCGCCCGCTACGCCGACTTCACGGAATTCGGCACCTGGCAGAATCGACGCTTTTATCAGGA
>JAILNC010000035.1 GCA_024691985.1 Oscillospiraceae bacterium
CCGGGATATGCTCGCCCTGGCGCGGGCCGGGGCGCAGGTCCTGCACCCCAGGTCCGTGGAGCTGGCCATGGTCAACCACGTCCCCCTGCGCCTGCTGTCCTCCTTCACCCCGGGGCCCGGCACCCTCGTCAGACGGCTCCCGGACGAGGCGCGGCCCCGCTTTGCCGGGATCACCGGGCGGGCGGAGGCGGGCAGCCTGACGCTCGCCGGCGCGGGCGCGGACGCCGCGGCGCTCACGGAGAGCACCCTCCTGCTCGCGCAGGCGGGCATCCCGGCGCGGTCCGGGGCCCTCGAGCAAAACGCCGTCTCCCTCACGCTCGCGCCGGAGCTGGTACGGGAGGCCATGCGCCTGCTGCACCGGGAGATGATCCTGCGGCAGTATGTATGAGGTAATTCCTGCCATTTCGCCCGTCTTCGGCAGAACGTAGAAAATGTTTTACAAAAGCTTCGGCAAAATCGGCACTTGTCATAAAAAATGCTTTCGGGGTGCCGGAGAGCTTGCAAAACGTTGCGAAATCAGCTAATATTGAGCCCGAAATCAGCCCGGACGGCCGTCCGGGCTGACACTATATTTAGTGCAAAAATGGGTAAGTAACAAAAATCGCATCTATATCTTGTGTTTTGTTACAATTTTGCTGTTGACATTCCGACCCTCCGGCGCTATGATAGCCTGGACGTTGAAATGAGGTGACATAACGTTGCTGATCTCCGGCCTGCAAAAGCTGACGCTGCTCGACTACCCCGGGAAGGTGGCCTGCACGGTGTTCACCGGCGGCTGCAATTTCCGCTGTCCCTTCTGCCACAACGCCTCGCTGGTCCGGCCGGAGGAGCTGAGCCGGGAGAACGAGGAGGAGCAGGTGCTCGCGTTTCTGAAAAAACGCGTCGGCGTGCTCGACGGCGTGGCGGTCACCGGGGGCGAGCCGCTGCTGCACGCGGACATGCCCGCCTTTCTGGAGAAGGTTCGCGCGCTGGGCTATAAGATCAAGCTGGACACCAACGGCTCCTTTCCCGACAGGCTGATCGCTCTCGTGCGCGCCGGGCTCGTCGACCGCGTGGCGATGGATATCAAAAATTCGCCGGAACTCTATGCGCAGACCGCGGGCGCGGCGGGGCTGGACCTTGCGCCGATCGAGCGCTCGAAGGACTTCCTGCTCTCGGGCGCGGTGGAGTACGAATTCCGCACCACGGTCGTCAGGGGCCTGCACACGGCGGAGAGCCTTGCGGGCGCCGCGAAGTGGATCGAGGGCGCGCGGGAGTATTACCTGCAGCAGTATAAAGACTCCGGCAACGTGCTGACGCCGGACGGGCTCGGGTCCTTCTCGGCGGAGGAGATGCATGCGCTGGCCGACGCCGTGCGGCCCATCGTGCCGACGGTGCAGGTAAGAGGCGTCGAATAATTCAGATTACTTCAAGATTGAGAGATATATGGGGGTAAGAGATATGTATCAGGTAGTGAAGAGGGACGGCAAGATCGTCGAATTTGATCTGCAGAAGATCGCGGACGCCATACAGAAGGCGTTCGACGCCACCGGGACCGAGTACAACGACAGCATCCTCGGTTTTCTGGCGCTGCGCGTCTCGGCCGATTTTCTGCCGAAGATCAAGGACGGCAAGGTCGCCGTCGAGGATATCCAGGACAGCGTGGAGAGCGTGCTCTCCCGCGGCGGCTACGACGCCGTGGCCAAGGCCTACATCCTCTACCGCAAGCAGCGCGAGAAGCTGCGCAACACCAAGAGCTCGTATCTGGACTACAAGGAGACCGTGGACAAATACCTCAAGATCGAGGACTGGCGCGTCAAGGAGAACTCCACCGTCACCTATTCCGTCGGCGGTCTGATCCTGTCCAACTCCGGCGCGATCACCGCCAACTACTGGCTGAGCGAGGTCTACGACCAGGAGATCGCCAACGCCCACCGCAACTGCGACATCCACCTGCACGACCTGTCCATGCTGACCGGCTACTGCGCGGGCTGGAGTCTCAAGCAGCTGATCCAGCAGGGGCTCGGCATCCCGGGCAAGATCAACTCCTCCCCGGCCAGCCACCTCTCCACGCTCTGCAACCAGATGGTCAACTTCCTCGGCATCATGCAGAACGAGTGGGCCGGCGCCCAGGCCTTCTCCTCCTTCGACACCTATCTGGCCCCCTTCGTCAAGGTCGACAACCTCAGCTACAAGGAGGTCAAGCAGTGTGTGCAGTCCTTCGTCTTCGGCGTGAACACCCCGTCGCGCTGGGGCACGCAGGCGCCCT
This sequence comes from Oscillospiraceae bacterium, assembly GCA_024691985.1. GTDB lineage: Bacteria > Bacillota > Clostridia > Oscillospirales > Oscillospiraceae > Limivicinus. The sequence continues at coordinate 2,249 of JAILNC010000035.1, forward strand.
TCTCCAACATCACGCTCGACTGGACGGTCCCGGCCGACCTCAAGGATCTGCCCGCGATCGTCGGCGGCAGGGAGATGGACTTCACCTACGGCGACTGCAAGGCTGAGATGGACATGGTCAACAAGGCCTTCATCGACATCATGATCGAGGGCGACGCCAACGGCCGCGGCTTCCAGTACCCCATCCCGACCTACTCCATCACCCGGGACTTCGACTGGTCCGACACCGAGAACAACCGTCTCCTGTTCGAGATGACCGCCAAGTACGGCACGCCCTACTTCTCGAACTACATCAACTCCGACATGGAGCCGAGCGACGTGCGCTCGATGTGCTGCCGTCTGCGTCTGGACCTCAGAGAGCTGCGCAAGAAGTCCGGCGGCTTCTTCGGCTCGGGCGAGTCCACGGGCTCGATCGGCGTCGTGACGCTGAACATGCCGCGCCTGGCCTATCTCGCGAGCGACGAGGCCGACTTCTACAAGCGCCTCGACAAGCTCATGGATCTGGCCGCGCGCTCGCTGAAGGTCAAGCGCACCGTCATCACGAAGCTGCTCAACGAGGGGCTGTACCCCTACACCAAGCACTACCTCGGCACCTTTGAAAACCACTTCTCCACCATCGGTCTCGTGGGCATGAACGAGGCCGGCCTCAACGCCAAGTGGCTGCGCTGCGACATGACCGATCCCCGCTGCCAGGAGTTCACCAAGCAGGTCCTCGACCACATGCGCGAGCGCCTGAGCGACTACCAGGAGCAGTACGGCGACCTGTACAACCTCGAGGCCACCCCGGCGGAGTCCACCTCCTACCGTCTCGCCAAGCACGACGTCGAGGCCTTCCCCGACATCATCACCGCGGCGGAGCCCGGCGGCACCCCGTACTACACCAACTCCTCCCACCTGCCCGTGGGCTACACCGAGGACATCTTCGAGGCGCTGGACATCCAGGATGATCTGCAGACCCGCTACACCTCCGGCACCGTCTTCCACGCCTTCCTGGGCGAGAAGCTGCCGAGCTGGCAGGCCGCCGCGAACCTCGTGCGCAAGATCGCCGAGAATTACAAGCTGCCCTACTACACGATGAGCCCCACCTACTCCGTGTGCAAGAACCACGGGTATCTGACCGGCGAGCAGTTCAAGTGCCCGACCTGCGGCGAGACCGCCGAGGTCTACAGCCGCATCACCGGCTACTACCGCCCGGTGCAGAACTGGAACGAGGGCAAGACCCAGGAGTACAAGGAGCGCAGGGAGTACGTCATCGACCGCTCCACCCTGCGGCACGAGGGCCCGCTGAAGGAGGGCGAGAAGCTGCCCATGCCCGGCAAGCGCGCGGTCGTCCCCGAGGCCGAGGCCGTCGCCGTCGGCGTGGCCGAGAAGGGGACCGGCAAGGCCATCCTCTTCACCACCCCGACCTGCCCCAACTGCCGCATCGCCTGCTCGTATCTGGACAAGGCGGGCTTCGCCTACGACAAGCTCATGGCGGACGAGAACGCGGCCCTGGCCGAGGAGCTCGGCGTCAAGCAGGCGCCCACGCTGATCCTGCCGGACGGCACCAAGTACGCCGGCGCCGGCGCGATCAAGGGCTTTCTGAACAAGAGGCAGTAAGCCGCGAAAAAGGAACGGATTGCCACGCCAACGCTGCGGCGCCGGCTCGCAATGACGCGCAGGGAGTAACTTTCCCCGTCATTGCGAACCAGTGCTCACACTGGTGTGGCAATCCGCATCCCCAAAGAGAGACAAGGAGTGCTGAACATGCTTTACGATATCCTCATCATCGGCGGGGGGCCCGCGGGTCTGACCGCCGCCACCTATGCCAGGCGTGCGGGCAGGAGCGTGCTCGTGATCGAGAAGAACGCCTTCGGCGGGCAGATCACCTGGAGCCCCAAGGTCGAGAACTTCCCCGGCTTCGTGTCCGTCTCGGGCACGGAGCTCGGCGACAGGCTGCTCGAGCAGGCCATGGAGCAGGGCGCCGAGGTCGAGCTGGACGAGGTCGTCTCGGTCGCGGTCGGCGCGGACGGGGTCAAGACCGTCGCCTGCGATTCCGGCGCGGTCTTCGAGGGCCGGGCCCTCATCGTCGCCGTCGGCGCGAAGCCCCGCATGCTCGGCATCGACCGCGAGGAGGCGCTGGTCGGAAACGGCGTGTGCTTCTGCGCCGTGTGCGACGGGGCCTTTTACGCGGGCAAGGACGTGGCCGTCAACGGCGGCGGCAACAGCGCCCTGCAGGACGCCCTGCTTTTGAGCGAGAAGTGCCGGAAGGTGTATCTGATCCACCGCCGCGATTCCTTCCGCGGCGAGCAGAAGCTGGTCGAGGCGCTTCAAAAGCGCCCCAACGTGGAGTTCGTGCTGAACGCCTCCGTGACCGAGCTGCTCGGCGGGGACGAGCTCACGGGGATCAAGGTCGAGCAGAACGGCGCGGGGCGGGAGATCCCCGTCGCGGGGCTCTTCGTGGCGATCGGCCACGCCCCGGACAACGGGCTCTTCGCCGGACTGATGGCGCTGGACCGCGCGGGCTACGCCGACGCGGGCGAGGACTGCACGACCAAAACGCCGGGCGTCTTCGTCGCGGGCGACTGCCGCGCCAAGAGCGTCCGTCAGCTCACTACCGCCGCGGCGGACGGGTCCGTCGCCGCGCTGGCCGCCTGCCGGTATCTGGACGCGTGAGAGGCGAGGCCCTCCCCCTCTCCTGCAGGGGGCGGCACCCCCGACGCCCCCTGCGGGAAAAACGATCATCATGAGAAAATCCCGGGCGAATTCGCAAAAATGCCGCGGATTCGCCCGGGATTTGTTTTCTTTTTTGGCCCGGCGTGCCGGGCGGCCGAGGGCGTCCGCCCCTGCCGGAAATAAGAGCGTTTCACCTCAGCACGAATCTCTCCACCGCCCGGGCGAAGCCCCCTTCGTTGTTGTCGCCGGTGACGAAGTCCGCGATCGCTTTGACGGCCTCGTCGGCGTTGGCCATGGCCACGCCCACACCCGCCGCGAGGAGCATGTCGGAGTCGTTCGTCCCGTCGCCCAGGGCGAGGGTCTGCGCCGGGTCGAGGCCCAGATGGCGGCACAGCGCGGTCAGGGCGCTGCCCTTCGTGGCGCTTTTGGCGTTGATCTCGATGTTGAAGGGCATGGAAGTCGAGAAGGCCAGATCCGGAAAGCGCTCCGGCAGCTCCTCGATCTGCCGGCTGCGCAGCGCCATGTCCGTGAAAAAGAGCTGCAGCTTCTGCAGGTCCCGCCCCTTGTCGGCCAGATACGCCTTGAGCTCGGGCACGGGCGTGCGCAGGCGCACGATCAGTTCCCTTACCCCCTCGTTCGGGATCGAGCGCAGGACCTCGTGGTACATCCACTCGGTCATGTAGCCCCAGTTGTCCTGATAGCAGTCGTAGAGCGCTTCCAGCCCGTCGGCATATTCGTAGAATTCCAGCGCCCTTGCGAGCGGGATCTCCGCGCGCGCCACGGCCTTATCCTCCAGCGCGTCGTAGACATAGGAGCCGTTGGCCGTGATGTAGTAGCGCATACAGGGCAGGGTGAGCAGCACTTCGGGCAGGCCCGCCACGATGCGGCCAGTGGCCGGGACAAGAAGGACGCCCAGCTCCGCCGCCGCCTCAAGGGCGCGCAGGTTCTCGGGCGGGATGCCCTTGCCGTCGTCGAGGAAGGTCCCGTCCAGATCAAAGCTGATGAGGCGTATGTCCATGTGCTTCACTCCTGTTGCTCCTCCGCGTACACCCGGCGGATCTCGATCTTCGTCTTGATCTCGTCCATCGGGGAGACGACGACGCCGATGCCCACGTCCATGGAGTGGATGTACTCCCCATAGCCGAGGTAAATGCCCGCGTGCCCGATCCAGCCGCCGCGGTAGAAGAGGATGATGTCCCCCGGCGCGATCTCCTCGGGCGGGACATGCTCGCCGTTTTTCGCCTGATCGGCCGCCGTGCGGTTGAGCGGGATGCCGAAGTGGTCGTAGACATACCAGACCAGGCCCGAGCAGTCGAAGCCGGTCTCCGGGCTCTTGCCGCCGTATTTGTAGTCGCAGCCGTAGAACTCCAGCGCGTAGTCCGCGATGTCCGCCCCCAGCGGATTGAGCGGCACCGGCGAGGGCGTGGGCGGGAGATAGCGGCTCCCCTCCGGCGTGACGGGCGGGGCCGCCGTGGGCTTCGGCGCGGGCATCGAAGGCTTCGGGACCGGCGTCGGCGCGGGGCGCTTCGTCTGCGCA
>JAILNC010000084.1 GCA_024691985.1 Oscillospiraceae bacterium
TGCGCTCGAGCGCCACGGGGCCGACCTTCGGCCGTCCGCCGCCGATGTTGAACACGGAGTTTTCCAGCTTCTTGCCGGTGATGCGGCTTCTGAGGTTGTTGCTCGACAGCCACACCCAGGGCGAGGTGAAGTCGCCGCCCCAGTTCTTGTCGGCATAGCCGTTGCAGGTCTCGGGCCGGACGAGGTACTTCACGCCGTTGAGCACGATCTCGCCGGAATATTTGGACTTCATGCCCTCGGCATGCCAGAACATCTCAAAGGCGTTGACGTCGCGGAAGAACTTGCTCGCGCCGTAGCCGACGTGGAAGGCGATCTGCTTTTCGATGTCGAGCTTCCAGCTCATCTCGCCGGCGTCGCACATCCACTCCGGGTGTGCGTCGCGCTGCTCGGGCGTGACGGCGACGCGGCCCTCGGTGTGCGTCTCCGAGCAGGTGCAGCCGCCGCAGGAGATCGCGTAGGGCGCGTCGGCGTGCAGGCTCACGTCCTTCCAGGCGTAGAAGTTGTGCAGCTGGCCGTGGTCGGCGCCCCAGAAGCCGACGTTGACCATGACGTAGGACGGGAGGATCCCGCGCTTCTGCTTCTCCGGATCGTTCCAGACGATGACGGGCTCGTCCTTCGCGCGCGCCGGGTTGCAGCAGAAGAACTCGATATAGAAGGGCTTGAGCTCGCCGGTCTCGGCGTTCTCCGCCGTCAGGGAGTGCCACCACCAGTCATAGCCCTTTTTCGCCAGCGGTCCGCGCAGCATGAAGGCGTTGCGGCTGATATCGTGAATGTTCGCCATGTCTGTTCCCTCACTTTCTGATCTCACGCTCGAGCTTGATGTCTTCGATGATGCCCCGCTTCTCTTCCTCGACGCGCTTGACGAAGCGGCGCAGCTTGCCCTGCTGTGCCATGACGTACAGCTTTTTCACGGGCGGGACGACGTTCATCAGGACCTTGCTCGGCAGGTACACCGGGCAGGGATAGATGTGCTTTTTGAGCTTGTCGATGCCCTTCACCACGGCCTTGCCGACGGCCTCGGGCGCCTGCACGGGGAAGGGCGGCTCCATCTTGCGCCCGCCGCCGCCGACGTTGAAGAAGTTGGTCTTCGTCGAAACGGGATAGATGCAGCTGATCTGCAGGTTCTTCGGCGTCTCGTCGCGGATGGCCTGCTGGAAGCCCTTCATCGCGAACTTGGTCGCGGCATAGAGCGCGTAGCCCGGCAGCGCCATCTCGCCCATTGCGGAGATCGTGTAGACCAGGCGCCCCTCGCGGCCGTTGAGGTGGTGGAGGTATTTCGAGTAGGTGTAAATGTGTCCCACGGTGTTGAGGTCGAAGATCCGGCTGATGCGCTCCCAGTCCTCATAGTCGAAGCGCTCGTAGTACGGCGCGCCGGCGTTGCAGAAGAAGAGGTCGATCTTGTCGAAGAGCAGCTCGGCCCTGTCGAAGAGCGCGTCCACGCCCTCCTTCGTGCTCAGGTCGCAGGAAAAGGGGATCACCCGCTCGCCGTAGTCGGCGATCATCTCCGCGCGGCGGCAGGCCGCGAGGATGCGGCAGCCCTCGTTCTGTGCCAAAAGCTCTTCCATGATGGATTTGCCGATGCCGCTCGAGGCACCGGTCACGACGATGTTTTTGCCACTGATCATAAAGCGTCACTCCTGTCCGTGTATTGAAAGTTTTATTTGATTGCCGTCACGGTATCGTAAGCGCTGTGGCAGGCGTCGGCGATCGTGCCGCTCTGCAGCGCGTCGCCCACGCGCCAGATGCGCCGCACGCTCAGCTTGTCGAGCTGCCGCGCGAGATCGCCCGCGGGCTTCACGCCCAGCGAGAGCACCAGAGAATCGGCCTCGAGCTTTTTCCGCTCGCCGGTCTTCACGTTCTCGACGCTCACGCCCGTCTCGTCCACGCCGAGCAGCTTCGTGCCGGTGAGGAACTGCGTGTCGGTCTTCGACAGGCGCTCCATCTCGTCGTCCGTGAGCTGGAACCAGTTGCCGGGCGCGATCTCGTCGGCCATCTCGATGACGGTGACGCGGTTGCCGGTCTGACAGAGGATCTCGGCGGTCTCGAGCCCGGTCATGCCGGAGCCCGCGACGACGACCTTCTGATCGCGCAGCACCGTCTCGCGGTGGATGATCTGCGGCGCGGTGAAGACGTTTTCGCCGTCAAGGCCCTCGATCGAGCGCGGACGCACGGGCTCGCCGCCGGTGGCGACAACGACGCCCCAGGGATCCATGTCCGCGATCTGCCGCGCGCTCAGCTCCGTGCCGAGGAAGATCTGCGCCCCGGCCTTGCGGGCGGCGGTCATCAGGTCCTCGATGCACCAGTAGAGCTTGTCCTTGAGATGACAAGCCGCGGCGGTTACGACCTGGCCGCCGGGCTTGTCCGCTTTCTCATACACGCTCACGTCGAAGCCGCGCATCGCGAGCGTCTGCGCCGCGGTGAGCCCCGCGGGCCCCGCGCCGATGACGAGGATCTTCCGGCCCTCGCCGTCGCGCGGCATGTTGAAGTAGGCCTTTTCGCGCGCCACGGACATGTTCAGCGCGCACTCGCCCGGCCTGCCCACGCCCGCGTTCGTCATGAACGAGCGGATGCAGTTGAGACAGCCGATGCAGCGGCGGATGTCCTCCGGGTGGCCGGAAGCGGCCTTTTCCACCCAGTGCGGATCGCAGATGAAGGCGCGGGCCGAGGCCACGAAGTCCTGATCCCCCTCCTCGAGCTGCTGCTCCGCCTGCTCGGGCGTGCGGATGACGTTGGCGGCGATGACCGGGATGGACACGACGCTCTTGATCTCGCGCGCCAGATACTTGCGCCAGCCGGGCTCGAAGGAGGTCGGCTCCAGCCAGTAGTTGTAGGCGTCGTAACAGGCAGAGGTGACGTTGATGGCGTCCACCGTCAGTTCCTCGAGGCGCTTGGCGATCTCCTTGCCGGTCTCGAGCGTATAGCCGACGCCGGGGCGGCCGATGCGGTCGTACATCTCGTCGGCGGTCAGGCGCACGGTGAGCGGGTAATCGCGCCCGCAGCGCGCGCGGATGCCCTGGATGATCTCGGTGACGAAGCGCATGCGGTTGTCAAAGCTGCCGCCGTACTCGTCCGTACGGCGGTTGGTGTGCGGGGAGAGGAACTGCTGGATGATATAGCCGTGCCCGGCGTGCAGTTCCACGCAGTCGACGCCCGCCTTCTGACAGCGGACGGCGGCCTCGATGAAGTCCTGGATGAGGCGGTGGATCTCGCTCTTCGACATGGCGTGCATACGCGTCGCGCCGTGCTTGGCGAGCTCCACCTTCGAGGGGGCCTGCACGGAGAAGCACACGCCCTTTTCCTCCATGCCGAGGAGCACCGGCGTGCATTTGAAAATGCTGTCCATCACGCCGGGGAAGCGGTCGGACACCGGGATGACGAGCGGCAGAGAGTTGATGGCGCTGGCCATGCCCTGCCGGCCGGGGTGGTGGAGCTGGATGCAGAGCTTCGCGCCATGGCGGTGGATACGCTCGGCAAACTCGTGCATGGGCGCGATGTGATAGTCGTGACTCATGGCGAGCTGGGTAAAGGTGGACGCGCCGCCCATGTCGTTGACGCGGCAGATGCCGGGGATGATCATGCCGACGCCGCCCTTCGCGCGTTCCTCGTAATAATCCATGAGGCGCTCGGTCGGCTTGCCGTTGGTCTGGCCGAGAGAGAACTCCGCCGCGGTCATGACGGTGCGGTTTTTGACGGTCATGCTGCCGATCTTCATGGGGGACAGCAACAGGTCATACATGGGGAAAAAGCCTCCTTATCGTATGATAATCCCATCATATTCTTTTTCCGCTTTCCCGTCAAGTTTTCGGCGAATAAAACGAAAAAAGGATTTCACAAAGCCCGCCTTGCTGTGAATAATCCACAAGAAAAGCGAAAGCGCCGCAGATGCGGCGCTTTCGCTTTTTGTATGAAGCTGTCTCAGCGGTAGAAGCTGGAGATGCCGTAGCTGTTGACCAGACCGTCAAGCCGGACGCCCGCCCTGCACAGCGGACACTGGTTGGAGGGCAGGCACTGGTAGCCGTCCAGCACGCCGGAATAGAAGATCGCCGTCACAGGGAAGCCCTCGCACTCCTCGAGACAGGAGAAGATGCTGCAGACGCCCACCGGCTCGCCGCCGTAGTAGCGCACCGCCTCCAGCGCGCCGCGCACGGTGTTGCCCGTCGTGACCGACGCGGCCAGCAGCAGCACGTGGCGGTTCTGGATCAGGTGGGCGGTGTTCTCACGGAAAATGTACTGGCTGCCCGAGGTATACTCCGGCGACAGGACATAGATCGTGTTGTGCTCGTTCTTGTTGCGCACACCCAGATCGATCAGCGCCTCGGCCAGACAGGCGCCGAGTACCTCCGTCCCGTCCAGGCAGAGGATCGTGTCCACAAAACGCGTGTCCTGCAGCTGGATCGCCAGCTCCTTGGCGGCCTCGCGCGCCTCGGAGAGACGGTGCTTGGTATAGGTCATGTCGATGTAGTAGTTGAGATGGCTGTGGCTTGTGGCAAAGTGGCCTTTGGCGATGCGAAGCGGGATACTGCTGTACTCGCTGCGGAAATGAATGGTCGGGATTACCATAGTGCACGCTTCCTTTCTGTCACGGTGTTCACTGTCACTTCGGCCGGTCCGGCGCCATGCGCCCGTTCTCTTTTGTTCTCTGCCTGCTCCCGCGGATCAGAGCTTCTTCATGATGCTCAGGACGTTCTGCCCGTCCCGGTATTCGTACTTGACCTCGTCCATGCTTTGCTTGACCATGTAAACGCCGAGTCCGCCGATCTCCCGCTCCTCTGCGGGAAGCGTCACGTCCGGGTCCGCTCTGGACAGCGGATCGTAGGGCTTGCCGCGGTCAAAGAAGGTGATCGTGATGGACTTGGGATCCTGCTCAACGACGGCCCGGACCTTCGCCATGCCCGTGTCCGGAGCATAGGCATAGTGGGCGATGTTGATGAAGAGCTCCTCCACGGCGATGGAGAGCGACATCCTCTCCTTCATGGAGCAGTCGACGGTATCCAGCCGCTCGTCCACAAAGGCCTGGACCTCTTCCATGTTCTCGTCGGTCGCCTTCAGGATCAGCTCGTCCGGGTCAAAGAGCAGCGTGTCCGTCTTCTCCAGCAGCTCCAGCAGCTCCTGCGTCCAGTGCTCGAGCTCCGCCCGGCCCTTCTCGCTGTCCTGAAAGCCGCGGTTGTAGCCGCGCCGGATCAGACGGGTGTAGCCGACGATACGCGCCTTGTCCTCGACCTCGCGGAGCTTGTGCGGGCATGCCGTGCCCAGATAGCCCTCCAGCGCCTTGTTCCAGAAGGCGGTGCTGGTCTCGAAATCGAAGCCCTGGAAGGACTTGACCCCCTCGTGATCCAGCTCGTAAAAGCCGATGAAGGCGTTGAAAATGGAGCCCAGCTCGAAGATCGGATTTCCGACGGCCAGCGTGTCCATGTCGATCAGCAGCACCTCGTCGTCCTGCAGCTGCAGGTTCCGGGTGTGATAGTCCCCGTGGATCATGTGGTCGTCATGGGGGACGGCCTTGATGAGCGACATCAGCTTTTCCCCGGCCGCCTCCGGCAGGTGCTCCTGCATGGCCTGCGCCCAGCCGACGGCGGTATCCAGCATGTCCGGGAGCTTCCCGGGGGGAACCAGCGTGCCGTGGATCTTTTTCAGCATGGCCACATATTCCCCGACGCACCAGTCCAGCTTCCCCGGATCGTCCTGCAGGATCTTCGAGAAGGAGCGGGCGTTGAGCAGCTCATACACGGAGCCGTAGCTGTCCCCGACCCTGACCACGTCGTAGGAGATCGCCGTGGGGATGCCCAGGATCAGCGCGAGCTTCGCGACCTCCCGCTCGTGCCGGATATCGGCGAGCGCGTCCGCGTTGTTGAAGACCTTGACCACGTTGTCGCGGTCGATCCGGTAGACGGCGCCGTTCGCGCCGCGCCCGATCTCCTCGCAGCCGTCGATGGAGACGACGCGGAAGGCCTTCTCCACGGAGAACATCTCCGTAAAGCCGGTCGTTTCCAGGATCTCATAGACTTCGGAGCTGACATTGACAATGCGCATCTGCGGATAGCTCTTGCGGATGCGAAGCAGGATGCGCAGCCCGGCGCTGGAGATATAGTCCAGTTTTTCCGCGTCCAGAACGACCTCGGAGTCGCTGCCGGCGGAGAGCTGAGCCATGATCTCGCTTTCGACCTGGGCGGCGTTGTTGGAGTCGATCCGACCTGTAAGCTCGATTCGCATAGACGGTTTTCCTTTCCTTCGCCGCTCCCGCGGAGCGGCGTTTACTCGATCGTCTGATCATCCGAAGGCGCGCGCCCTCAGAGCGGGGGATTGTGGGAAGCCGGCGCGCAGGTCTCAGCCGTTGTACTTCAGGCCGAGCATGGTGAGGTCGTCGAACTGCTCCGCGTCCTGGACAAAGCCGTCCACGGCTGCCCGGACGTTTTTGAGGATCTGCTCGGGCGAGGCGTCGGGATCCTGATTCAGCGCCTCCAGCATCCTGTCGGTGCCGAACATCTCGCTGTTGGCGTTGGTGGCCTCCGGCACGCCGTCCGTATAGACGAACAGGCTGTCGCCGGGATACAGCTCGAAGCTGTGCTCCTTGAAGCGCAGGCCCTCCATCGTGGCCACGGCGGGGGAGTGGCGGTAAACCACCAGCTCGTAGTCCCCGTTGGCGCGGCGGATGACGGGGTGCTCGTGGCCGGCGTTGGCCGCGAGGCCCCTGCCGGTGGAGATCTCGAGCACCGCAAGCCAGACGGTGACGAAAAGCTCCGCCTCGTTGCCCTCGCACAGCTGCTCGTTGACGTGGTTGAGGATCTCGGCGGGACTCTCCCCGAGCTGCGCGCGGTTCTTAATCAGGGTTTTGGCAATGACCATGAACAGCGCGGCGGGCACACCCTTGCCGGAGACGTCCGCCATGACCAGGCCGAGATGGTTGTCGTCGATGAGGAAGAAGTCGTAGAAGTCGCCGCCGACCTCCTTGGCGGGGGACATGGAGGCGTAGAGGTCGAACTCGGGGCGCTCCGGGAAGGCGGGGAAGATCCGGGGCAGCATGTCGGCCTGGATCTGCGTGGCGACGTTGAGCTCCGCGCCGATGCGCTCCTTCTCCGCGGTGACCTTGGTGAGGTCGCGGATATAGGTCTCCATGCGGACGGTCATGTCCCGGAACGCGGTCGCCAGCCACTGGATCTCGTCGCCGGACTTGAAGTCCGCGATCATCTCCTCGTTCAGCTTGCCGTGCTCATAGGAATCGACGAAGTCGGTCAGATTCTCCAGAGGCGTGGTGACGCGCCTGCGGATGATCTGCAGAACGATGAGCAGCACCCCCGCGATGCAGACCACAAAGGCCAGGATGAGCTTGGTGATATAGTCCCGCAGCTGCCCCTCGATGGCCTCCAGACTGTAGTCGATCTCGACCATCGTCACCAGATCGCCCTTGCTGTTGAGCACGGGCGCCCAGTTGGACATCGAGCGTCCGTAGCCGACGTCTCCGCCCAGCACGATCTCCGTGGAGGGCTTCTTCGCCTTGGCGTCCGGGAGCATACGGGTGTACTCCGTCTCGCCGTACTTATACACGTCGCCGTAGCTGGAGAGCCATTCCGGGTCATCCCCCGGGGCGTGACCCTCGACCACATAGACCCAGCTGTCCTCCCCGGGGATGAACATGTAGAGGTATGTATGGTCCGTGATATTCGATTTCGTGACGTCAAACAGGCGCTGCAGATCCTGATAATACGGCTGCTCCGTCACGTTCTCCGCCTTGAGGCACTCCTCCAGACGGTCGCCGTCCACCTCCGCGGCAAGCGTCCGCACGATGTCCAGCCCCTTCTCGTTGTAGAAGCGCAGGAAGGTGTTGTTCATCGCAAAATAGCTGACAATACTGATAATGATCGCCATCAGGATCATCAGCAGCAGCTCTTCCAGGTTGATCTTCCGCTTCAGGCTTCCTTTGCGTTCAGGTGTTTCCATGTCATTTCTCCCATCCGATGATCATTCTCATCGCTGTACTGCGAACCGGCGTATCATCAGTCCGGTTCTTCCTCCAACTGCGCGGGACGCCGCAGGTCCTTCCCCATCAGCAGGGCGAAGAGGACCGTCAAAACCAGCATGACGCCCGTCAGCACCCCGATGCCGTGGCGATAGCCCGTCGCCAGCGCGGCGCCGTAGAGGACGGGGCCGAGCGTCTGGCCGAGGCTTTCAAACACAGAGTAGACGCCCATCGCCCGTCCTTCGCCGAAGCGCTGGCTCTCGGGGATCCCCTCGAAGAAGGAGTACTGGCAGGTCAGGGCGAAGGAGGTCACCAGAGCGAGGATGACCACCCCGATCAGCACGCTGATCCACGTCGGCCAGATAACGAACAGGAGCATATCCAGGACAAGGACCACGCTGCCGAGCAGGACGCTCATGGCGGGGCCGAAGCGCTGGATCATCCACGCCGAAAGCTGCGGTCCCGTATACAGCACCATCAGACCGCACAGCAGGAAGATCTGACCGATGCGGACCTCCGAAAGCCCATACTCCTGGGAGAAGAGCGGGAAGAAGTATTCGCGGTAGGACAGCGCCACCGTGAAGGGGACCAGGACCAGCAGGAAGAAGCCGATCACACGGCGGTTGAGCAGGAAACGGATGACGCTGCCGTCCTCCTGCACCTGCTCCTCCTTCTCGCCCTTCGCATGCGGGTGCACGTCGCCGGAGTAAAGGGTGAGCACCAGCGCGGACACCAGGATAACGCCGCCGACCAGGTAGATGTTGCGCCAGCTGCCCAGCGTCAGGAACACGGAGGCAAGACCGGTGCCGATGGTCAGGCCGGAGATCGTACCGGCGGCCACGTCCGCGAAGGCGGCGCCGACGGCCTTCTCCGAGCGGCCCGTCGCCGCGACGGTGTTGCACGTGACATAGACGATGCCCATGCCCGCGCCGATCATCAGTTTGCCGACGAGCAGGCCGATATAGGTGCCGGTCAGGAAGCAGAAGAAGAAGCCGCACAGCTGAAGCAGGAAGCCCCCCGCAAGGGTCTTCTTCGCCCCGTATTTTCCGGTGAAGTTGCCGCCGATAGCCGAGAAGATCGCCATCATCATCAGCTGGCCGCTCATGGGGAGGGCTGCCGCGACGCCCTGGGGCAGCGGCAGGAAGTCCTGATAGAGCTGTGAGCAGACGATCGCGATAAAGGGCTCCTGCATGGAGTCGGTCAGGAAGGCGCAGAAGATCAGCGTCCGCAGCGGGATGCGCTGGGGGCCGTCCAACCTCTTGCCCGCTTCGACCAGCGCCTTCTTCTTGTCCGAGAAGGACAGCAGGAACAGCACCTCCAGCAGCAGCATCAGCACGACCACGGTGCTGCAGAGCACGCTCAGGATGATGTTCAGCGCGGCTTCCCGACGCTGCGCGGTCTGGTAGCTCAGATCCATACCGACCTCGAGCGCCGCGGCGACGCTGCCGTCCGCTCCGTAGACCGGGGCGACGGTGCTGACCCAGTTGCCGTAGGCGTCCTGCGTGCGGATGGTGAAGCGCTCGCCCTTGTCAAAGACGTCGGAGTAGTAGTCCGAGCCGTACTCCGACACGGGCTCCCCGCAGAACACCGAATCCTCATAGTTGACAAGATAGCGTATCGCGTTCTCGGACAGACCGTAGAGGATGTAATAATAATACTGGTTGTTGTGGAAGGAGGTCAGGATCATGCCGTCGAGCACATTGCGGACGGCCTCATAGTCGGGGCTGTCGTAGTCGTCCTCCCACTGGATCCCGGAGATCGCGTCCCTGTCGATCTTGCTGATCATCAGATCCGCGAACAACTCGGCATTGTTGCTCTGCGATTCATCCTCCTGCGTGAACAGCTCGCTCATCAGGGAGAAGATGACAAAGCCGGAGACGACGAGGGTCGCGACCAGAACGAGGAAAATACGCAGTCCGCTCTCCTCGCGCAGCTGCGCCGCCAGCCAGCGCGGCAGGCCGCGAAGCTCGTACAGGAGCAGCAGCGCCGCGGCCACAAGGCAGATCCAGAGCAGCACGCTCAACTCAAACCACGACACCGAAGCTTCGGAAAAATACTCCGCTTCCTCGCCGGAGATCCGGTAAAACGCCATGCCGTCGCTGACAAGCATGGTCTGCGCGTCTTCGGACAGCGTCAGGGCGTAGAGAGGGCCTTCCCCCTCAAAATAGGTTTCCATGCCGGGCTTGCCGGCATCCAGATCCGTCGCACGGCAGATCCTGCCGGCGTACAGATCCGTGAAGTATACCTGCCCCGCTCTCGCGGCGACGTCGGAGCACATCAGATGCTCCCCGTCCTTAGTCAGGGAGATCCAGTTCACCGCGTCTTCCCGAAGCACGGAGAGCGCGCCGCGGTGCGCCGCAACAGCGATCGTGCCGGTCGTCAGATCGATGCTGGCGCCGCTCAGAGAGTCCGTGCAGGGCACGGAGCGCATGAGCTCCGGCTCCCCGCCGGGGTAGAAGCGGTACAGATTCAGCTCGTCGCCCTGGTGCCAGAGGTACCACACCGCGCCGTCATAGAGCTGCAGGTCGTAGATGCTGCCCCCAGTGCCGATGGTCCCTTCGCGCATCAGCGCGGAGGCCTCCGTCACGACGCGCCAATCTTTGTTGTTGCGCAGCTCGACGACGCGCTCGTAGACGATCATTTCTCCGTTCTCGTTGCTGTCGTAGCCGATGTCCGCGACATACAGGCCGGTCATGGGATCGCCCACGACGTGCTGGGCGTTGTAAAAGCCCTCCAGCGTCTCGCCGTGCATGGTGCGCTTGAGTACGCTCCTGCCGTCCTTGTTCTCGATGAACTCGATGGCGGCCTTGCCCTGGTCGATGACCATGAGATCCGAGCCCTCGGAGAAGCTCACCCGGGAAACGGTCATGAACGGATAATCCCGCTGGATCTGCAGCTTGTCCCGGTTCACGAACAGGACCGCCGCCAGAAAGACCAGCAGCATGATCCTGAGCCATTCCGTCCAGGTGTTTTTTGCCGCTGTTTTTCCCACGGCGTTTTCCGCAGCGGGTTCCATGCCGGTTTCCGCGTCGGTTTCCAGACCGGTTTCCGCGTCGGTTTCCAGACCGGTTTCCATGCTGTTTTCCATGTTGTTTTCCATACTGTCCACCTCGTTTTATCTGGGATTGGCCAGGTTCAGGATCTCCGAAACGGAAGATCCGGGGTTTCTCCACATATATGCCACCGTCTGCTCAAAGTACCTGCTCAGACGGACGATGGTGCTCTGCCGGTACAGCCCCCGGTCATAGTCCAGATACAGCTGATAGCCCCGGTCGATTTTCAGAAGCTCCATATCCAGGATATTGGACGCCGTGGCCTCCTCGTCGGCCACGGGGACGAACGGCATCTCCCTGCCGTCCACCATGGGGTCGTCGTGTATGTTCTGCTGGAACAGGAAGCAGTTGACGCGGTCGGTCAGCGTATCGTACACCTTCGACACGCTGTCGAGATGCGCCAGCGCGTTGAGGATCGACTCGCGCGTCTGGGTAAGAAGCTCCTCCAGCGAAAGCTCCAGGTCAAAGTTGTAGTAAATGGGGAGCTCGTGGATCAGCAGGCCGATCGCGTCCATCTTCTCGGCGCTGTCCCGGCCGTTGTAGACCCAGGCCAGGGCGATCTCCCGCAGTCCGAGGAAGCGCGCGAGGCTGAGCGCCGCGGCGCTCAGGAAAAACACATTCTCGCTGAAGTGCTTTCCTTCGAACCAGCTGTCACGGATCTCCCGCAGGGGGATTAGCAACTCGCCCTTTTCGTCCAGGGAAGTGTTCCGGTCGATGGGGATGCGGTAGCGCTGCTCGTCATAGTGCTTGAGGATGTCCATCCAATAGCCGTCCTCGTCGCAGGCGCCCCGTCGGCTCTGCCAGAGCAGCTCGCGCTCGATCACGTCGGCGTACTGCACGGACGCCGGCAGCTCTTCGCCCCGGTAGACCTGGTCGATCTCCCGGAAGAAGATCCGGATCGACGTACCGTCCGCAATGGAGTGGTGCGCGTCCATGAAGAAGTAATTGCCCGAGGGCGCGCGGAAAGCCCGGGAGCGGTAGAGCGGCTGTTCGATCAGCGGGAAATTTTGCACGAGCCCGCTGCGTATCCGCTCGAATTCCTCCTGCGTGACGTCCTCGATCCGCAGCTCCTCCCGCTCGGGGACGAAGCGCTGGCGCAGCGCGCCGCTGTCCGGATCGCGGAAGTAGCGCGTGCCGTAGACGTCGTGCCGCTGCAGAACCGTCCGCACCGCCGCCACGAGGCGGTCAAAATCGATCTCATCGTCCAGCCGCATCAGCCCCGGCAGGTTCCACGCCGTGGAATTCGGGTGCCGCTGCTGCAGCGCGCAGATCCAGCGCTGGATGGGGCGGAGGGGGTAATCGTCACGGGTGCCCTGCGGCGCGGCCGAAGGCCCTCCGCGGGATACCTCCAGTCCAAGCCGCGCGCAGGCCTCCGCAATCTTCTCCGGGGTCCTGCCGTCCAGGATCTGGCGGAAGGTGATCCCCGGGATCTTCAGCTCCATCACGAGCGCCATGGTGGCGAGGGAATCGCCGCCCAGCTCGTAAAAATCGTCGTGAATGCCGACGCGCTCCAGCTCCAGCGCCACCTCAAAGCCCCGGCAGAGCTCCTCCTCCAGCGCATTGCGAGGCGCAGCATATTCGGAGGAATTCGCCTTGAGGGGCGGTACAAGCGCCTTTCGGTCGATCTTCCCGTTCACATTCCGGGGAAAGTCCGCCACCCGGACGAAGACCTGCGGGATCATATAACTCGCGATCTCCCCGGCCAGCGACTGCCAGAACGAGCGGGAGCGTATCTCCTCGTCCGCCTGGTAAAATGCGCACAGGTACTGGCCGCCCCGCCTGTTCCGGAAGGAGCGCACGACGACCTCGCGAAGTTGCGGGAAGAGGCCGCGGAGCGTGCGCTCCACCTCCTCCGGCTCGACCCGGTTGCCGTTGATCTTGACAACGTTGTCGGCCCTGCCGTACAGGCGATAGAGCCCTTCGCCGTCCACCTTTGCGATATCGTTGGTGTTGAAATAGCGCTCGCCGTCGATGGTGAGGAAGGCGCGCTCCGTCATTTCGGGCAGGTTTCGGTAGCCGCGGAAGTAGGGCAGGCGGATGCACAGCAAACCCTCCCGCGCAGACGCGTCACCGTCGGCGCTCAGCAGACGTACGTCCACCAGAGCGCTCGGCCGCCCGGCGGGAGTATGCTCCTGCGGCGCTTCGATGCGGTAGCCGAAGGGCGCGCACCCGAACTCGCTCATCGCATAGCAGTTGAACAGGGCGAAGCCATGGGGCGCAAGGCCGGAGACAGCCTCGCCCCCGGTGAAGACCGTGCGCAGCGAAAGCCCCTCCTCAAAGGGAAACTGGCGGTAGAGCGACGCGGTGATAAAGGTATGGCCGATCTTTTCCCTGCGGAAATAGTCCAGCAGCGCCCGTTTGTCCCGCACCGTATCCTCGGACACGAGATGGATGGCGTTGCCCTCATACAGCGTGAGGAAGGTGGTGAACACCGTCGCTATGTACATCATGGGGGACAGCAGCGCCGCGCTCACGGGGCGGTGTCCCTCGGGCCCGTTGCAGAAAGGACCCTGAAGCTCGTCGTTTGTCCACGCCATCAGGTCCAATGAGCCGTATTCCTGCATCACGCCCTTGGGCTTTCCCGTGGAGCCGGAGGTGTAGATGATATAGGCCAGATCGTGAGGGGAGCTTTCCGCCCAGCCGACGGGCTCCTCCTGCAAGGCGGCGGCGCAGGCCTCCCGATCCAGGATGAGACGGCAGCCGCTGTCTTCGAGGATATATGCCCTGCGCGCTCCCGGCAGGCCGGGGTCCAACGGCACGAAGGCAGCGCCCGCGCGGATGACCGCCAGCTCCGCCGCGATATACTCCACGCATCGGGGCAGATCCAGCGCCACGATGTCCTCACGCCCGATGCCCTGCCGCTTCAGGAAAGCGGCGATCTGCCCGCTGAGTCTGTCCAGCTGCGCGTAGCTCAGCCGCTGCGCGGAATCCACCGCCGCCGTGTCGGCCCCGTATTGCGCCACGTTGTACCGGAACTGCTCCAAAAAGGTTTTTTTCATGTGGTTCACTCTTTTCGGCAGCACCGCACGAGCTTCTCCCCGCGCGGTATTGCCCAGAATCATCTTATTATAAATAAAAATCTGCAAAAAAGGAAGTGGCTTTTCTAAAAAATCATAAAAATCGATATTATATTATATATCATATCGCGTCGTTTTTCCACTATAAAAATATCGGCATGCCGACGGGGCGATCCCGCACGGAGAAAAACGACTGCGTGTTTATGCATTTTTGCCCGCGCCGGACAAAAAACTCCGTCCGAAAAGCCGGAAAGAAAACGGGCTTTTCGGACGGAGGCTCAGTCCTCCTCGCAGCAGGTCAGATACATCCGGTAGACGACCCCCGCCATCAGGACGCAGGCCAGGCCCATGGCCCCGTAGCAGGAGAGATACCAGTCGCCGTGGCGCTGGACGAGATACTCCGTGATGCCGACGCCGGCGACCGTGAGCAGCCAGAGCAGCCAGAGCGCCGGGTGATACCAGCGGAAGCCGTTGGCGCGGACGGAGTGCACGCTGTAGTAGATCAGCACGCCGAGGATGCAGGCGGCGGATACGATCTGCACGAAGCTGATGAAGCCGTTGATGGGCAGATAGCTCGAGTCGTAGCGGGTGGAGTCGAGCACGAGCTCGCTCGCGGAGTAGAAGACCAGGAACATCCGCGCGGCGTTGCCGTCACGGCTGCCCGAGGCCATGGGCACATTGCGCCGCGCGAAGAAGAAGCCCAGCAGGACACGGCAGAGCAGCAGCATCACAAGGAAGTGGAAAAAGAAGGTCGCGAAGCGGTATTCCACCTGCCCGGAGGCGTCGACATAGCCGGCCGCCAGAGGCAGATGCTGCAGGATGGGCGTGGTCACGGCGATCTTGCTCAGGCAGGAGCTGTTGAACAGGGAGCTCAGGCGGATGAAGGCAATGGCCAGCGCCGCGCCGGGCGCGAAGGCGTCGAGCAGACTCGCCGTGCTGCGGGTGTTGAGCGGCGAGACGATCAGCGCCGCGAGAAACGCGCCGAGCAGCGCGCCCGCGAAGACGTAGCTGCCGGAGGAATAATCGGTCACGGCCTGCAGGAAGCCGACGTACTGCTCCCGGTGGCAGTACCAGTGCAGCGCGCGGCAGAGCGGGACGGAGAGGATGACGGCAAGCGGCAGCATCAGCCAGACCGCGGCGGTGCTCCCCTTGTTCGTCCGCTGCAGGGACAGCGTCATGAACAGCGCCGCGAGAAGGCCGAGCGTGATGATGATCGAACTCCAGTACAGGACGGTGTCGCCGCTGTACACGGCGATGGGGTTGCTCATGTGCCCACCTCCTCGGGAATGGCCGTGGCGAAGTAGATGATGTCGCTGACGATGCGCTCGCTGCCGAAGTCGACATGGTTGATCGGCCCGCCCATGAAGACGATCTCCGAGGTCTGCCCGCCGTCGAGCGTGTAGGCCTTCTGCACGCCCTTGGAATACACGTAGCGGCCCAGCTCATGGACGGTCGCGCGCGGGCGGTCGCCGTCCCAGTTGATGTTCATCAGCAGGTAGTGCAGCTCGTCCTTCATGGCGATGCAGGAGCGGGAATACTGGGTGTTGATCTCGCCGATGGGATAGGATTTGCACTCGATCAGCTCGCCGTCGTCCACCAGCACGGGCCCGAAGGCGATGCCGAAGATGACGTCGTTTTCCTCGATGAAGCGCTCAGCCTCGCCAGCGCCCATCAGCTCTCCCTTGCGGGAAAAGAGCATGTCGCCAGAGGCGGTGAAAAAGCAGGAATCCACGGTCTCGGGATTGTTGCGGTAGAGCTTGCGCTGATAGACCGTGATGCCCAGGTTGCGGTATTCGTAGAAGTCGCCGTTGATGGCGACGACGGCGTTGGCGGCGTTGGCCATGGTGGAGGCGTAGAGCTCCACGCCCGAGCTGTAGCTGTCCCCGGCCAGTTTCCGGCGAAGCTGGGAGCCGTGGGCGATCTTGACCTCGGCAAAGGTGCAGCAGCGCTCGTCGATATACTCCTGCCAGGCGAGGACAAAGATCGTGTCGTCCAGATAGTAGCGGAAGGGAACGCCGGGCACGAATTCCGCATCGGGGCTGAAGACCAGCTCCTGCCCGTCGAGCAGGGGAGCGGCCTTCTCGATCACCGCCCGGACCTCCGCGAGATCGTCGGTCGTCCCGAAGCCGTTGGGGTTCGGCGCGGGGGCGACGGTGAGGCTTTCGTCCAGGGTGTAGATCTTGCGGATATAGGTCAGATCGCCGAGGGCGTCCGCGGTAGCGTTGTTGACATAGACGTCGAGCTTGTCGGTCAGGCGGAGCTTCGCGTCCCCGCCCTCATGGGACATCGTCCCGGACGCGGGGTGGAGGTTGTAGACCGTCCAGGCCAGGACGACGGCGCAGAGAACAACGGAAAGCAGCGCGAAGACGATCCGCAGCCCCAGCGGCAGCACAAGCTTTTTCCGCGGCTCCTTCGGCGGCTTCGGCGCTTTGGGCGGTTTCGGTTCCTTGGGCGGCTTCGGCTCCTTCGGTGGCCGGGACGCGCCGCGCGGTTCGGCGGGATCGGCCCGGCGCGGGGCCCTGCGAAAGCGTGTGAGCGGCGACGGTTTTGCCGCCGCCGCGGAGGCTCTCGCCTCCTCCCGCGTCTGCAGCGGCGGGAGGTCGACGGCGCTTTCTGCCGGCAGCGGCGGGGCGGCCGTCTCCTCCGGAGCCTCGGGGGCGGAAGGAGCCTCCCATGCGGACGCTTCCGCGTAGTCCTCCGCCGCGGCGGCCGCCTCTTCGGCGGCGCCGTCGCCCGAGAACTCGGCGAGGATGGCGTCAAGATCGCTGAAATCGTAGTTGTCTTTCATGCTTTGTTCTCCCTCAGGCGCCGGTGCCGCCGCCCAGTGCGCGCAGCAGCTCCGGACTCATGAGCATCTGCCAGCGCCCGTCGGTGTAGGTCAGAGACAGAGAGAGCTCGTCCTCGGTGTAATACTCCTCCGCATGCACCAGCACGGCGTCGAGCGCGGCAAGATAGGCCTCCTCCGTCACGGCGGGGAGATAGTGCTTGTCTTCGTCGTAGATCTCATTGGCGCTGCGCTCTTCGACGATCTGCTCGATCTGGCGCTTCGTCTCCGCCGCGACGTCCTCCTCGAGAGAGGGCAGACGCAGATAGCGGAAGCGCACCTTCTGGACGGCGTCGAGCATGCTGATCTCCGGCTCGCCCGCCAGCGTGTATGCATAACTGCGGTGCAGGGCGTCGTTGACCAGCCGTCCGGCGGCGCTGGAGGGCGTGCCGCCCAGGCCGAGGTCGGCGTAGTCGCGGAGCTGTTTGCAGGCGTCCTCGTATTTCCCGGCGCAGATATCGTCAAAGAAGAGGGCGACGGTCTCGGCGGGGTCGCCGCTGGGCCTGGCGTAAACGGTGCCGGAATACAGGCCGACGATGCTCAGCAGCATGGCCGCGGCGCTGATGAGCAGGGACAGCAGGAGCGTGAAAAAGCGCGCCTTGTAGCGGAAGCCAAAGCGCAGGGCCGCGACGAGCCCGAGCAGCACGAACAGCAGCACGAAGCCGATCGGGACCAGCGGCAGATCCTGCGACGCCGCGGGCAGGGCGGAGCGGAAGCCTGCGGGCAGGATCGAAGAGAGCCCCCCGGACAACAGCGCGGAGAAACGGGAGGGCTCCTCCTGCGCGGATGCGGGCTGCGCATCCGCCTCTCCCGCGTCGGCCGGCGCGGGTTCTTCCTCGGGCGGGGCGGGCTCCTCCGCGGCGGCGGAGAGGGCCGCCATGCGCTCGGTATAGTCGCACATGGCCGTGCAGTAGTCGGTGAGCAGCTCTTCCGCCAGACCCGCGTTTCTGGTAAAGAGCACCAGCGCGAAGGGCTGGGAGGTGAAGACGATGCCGCAGTCGTTCACCACGTCCTCCTCTTCCTCCTTCTCGGCGGGGACGTAGCCGAACTTGTGCGCGATGGGCCAGCGATTCTCGTGCAGCCGGAAGTAGCGGTCGGGCATGGCCTGCTTCATGGTCTCGAGAATGTCGGGGAAGCGCTCGGGCTCGTCATAGAGCAGCTTGAGACAGACGATAAACTGGCGCGGCGTGTACTGGTTGTACAGCACAACGTCGCCGCTCATCTCGTCAGCCTCGGCGCCCATATAGGGGGCGGTCAGCCGGCGGAAGACCTCGAAGCCGCCCAGAATGCGCCAGAGCGTCTCGGCGGACTCGTTGCTGGACTGGAGCAGCACCTCGTCCTGTACGGACTTGTAGCTGCTCACCGATTCCTCAGGCCAGGTGAGATCGCCGCTCTGCAGATGCTCCGCAAAATACATGCACAGCGGGAGCTTGAACATGCTGGCCGCGGCCATGTAGGTGTCGCCGTTGAGATAGTGCTCCTCTCCGGTGACCAGGTTGAGATAGCCCGCGGCGACCTGGGTGTCGTATACGCCGTGCGCGGCAAGCAGCTCCCGCACGACCGTGTCCCAGTCCGGGGCAGAAGCCTCCGCGGCCTCCTCCGCGGCGGCGGAGAGGCCCGGCGCGCAGAGCAGGACGGCGATCAGCAGAAGAGCAAGTAGCGTTTTCAGTCGTTTCATGGATGATCTCCAATCGGTGGACAGACAGTTCTGGTAAACAGTTTCGGTAAACAGCATATCAATCTATTTTACCATTTTTCCGTTGGATTGCAAGCCCCGGGCGGGAAAAAGCGGCCCTGCGGGGAAAGGATCCCCCGCAGGGCTGCTTCATCTCCGCCTGCCCGGCAGGATACGCGCGAGCAGGGAGGGCCTGCGCACGGGCGGGGCCGCCACGGGCTCCGGCCGATGGCCGAGGAATTTGAGCATGGCGATCTGCGGCTCCGTGTCCCGGGTGATCTCGATCGTGTCCGTGTCGTATGCGCGGACCATGCTCGGCGGGAAGTGCTTCGTCAGCTCCTCCGCATGCTCGAGCCGCCGGGGGCCGCGCTTGCCGTCGCGGTAGTGCATGGGGATGATCACGCGGGGCATCAGCTCCTCCGTGAGCCGCCAGACCTCCTGTGAGGGCAGGGCGGTGCAGGACCCGGCGGTGATCATCATGGCGTCGAGCTCAAAGAGCCGCGACTGCTGCTCGCCGGTGAGAGGCGCGCCGATGTCGCCCATGTGCGCCGCGCGCACGCCGCCGCACTCGATCAGATGTACGAGGCAGGAGCCGCGCATGATCCCGCAGACGGTGTCGTGCCAGACCTCCATGGGCGTGACGGTGAAGGGCGACTCGCTCTCCGGGCGGCCGGAGAGGACGACGCCCTCGCGCCAGTTGTGGCCGTAGCTGTCATGGCTGATCAGAAGCTGGTCGGCGCGCACGCCGGAGAGCTTCGGATAGCCGGTGACGTAGTCGCTGTTGTAGGGGTCGATGACGATTGCCCAGCCCCCGTGCGTGATGCGGAAGCAGGCGTGCCCCAGCCATTGGATCTCCATCTCAGCCCTCCATGATGTGCATCGCGCGCAGCTCGCGGCTCTCGATGTGCTCGGTTATCTCAAAAGCGTGCGGCTCCAGATAGTCCCACGAGCCGTGGGTCAGATGCTGCGCTTTGAGCTCTTTGACGACGGAGGCGCAGCAGTCCTCCACGACGGCGGATTTGAGGATGCGGCCCTGCTCGTCATTCTCGCCGGTGAGCAGGAATTCCAGCGCCTCGCGCAGCGCGCCGAGCTTTTCGAGCTCCGCCATGCCGCGCAGCATCCACTTGTAGTAGGGCATGTGGCGGCGGTTGAGCAGGTAGACGGCGGCGCAGGCGGCGCGGACGAACTCGTCCATGGCGAGCATGGCGGCGCCGAGCTCGCCGTGGCGCACGCAGCGCGGATAGTTGTACTGTCCGGCCTGCGCCATGGTGATGACGCGAGCGGCCAGCTTTTTCAGGCGCACGTCCTCGGGCATGCCGGTTTTGATCGCCTCGCGGACGGCGGAGAAGGCCCCCTGATCGTCGCGGAAGACCTCACCGTTCGTGGCCTCGGCCAGAGCCCAGGAGGGCAGGGAGAGCCACTGTTCGACGCTCTCGGGCGCGCCGGGGCAGCCGGTGTAGCGGGCATAGAAGGCGCTGATGCGCTGCACGCCGCGGCTGGCCTCGCGCATGGCGGAGCGCTCGACGGCCGCGCCGAAGGGCAGGGCCCGGTAGGCGCGGGCGAGCTGTACGCCGATCGCGCGGTCGGTCTCATCGTCCAGCCAGAGGCAGAAGCCCTGCGGGAAGTCGTGGTCGCGCGAGAGCTCGTCGTCGTAGCCGAAGCACTCCGAGCCGTGCCCGGCGAGGCCGACCGCGATGCGGCCCTCCCAGCCGGGGAACTTCTCCCGCAGCATCGGCGCGCCGTACTCGGCGTACAGCTTGCGGGCCTCGTCAAGTCCGCGCATGGATACTCGCCATCCTTTCCCGCAGCCGCTTCGCATAGAGGAAGTAGCCGTAATGATCGAAGGTCGGAATACACTTGGAGAGTGTGAACGCGTGGTAGCCGTCGAGGGGCAGGGAGGGGTCGGTGAGGCATTCCCACGCCCTGTCCAGACACTGCTCGACGCGGGGATCGTCCGCGTCGCGTTTGCCGTAGAGCTCGGCGAGATTGCACCAGGTCACGGCGCAGTCATTGCCGGGGCGCTCGGTCTTCTCGATGATCTTGAGCGCGAGCCTGAAATAGCGCTCTGCGGCTTCAACGTCGTCCAGATCGTCATAGCTCAGCGCCATGTTGTTGTACAGCCCCGCGAAGCGGTAGTCCCCGGGGTCGAGGTGGTCGGCGTAGACCCGGGCCGCGTGGGTGAAGATCGGGATCGACTCCTCCGCCCGGCCGAAGCATTTGAGCGTCGTCGCGGCGTTGAGCATCACGGTCGCCGCCGAGACGGTCTGTCCCATGCGGTGCGCCCGGATGAGCGCGAGGGCGTCGCTGACCGCCCGCAGGCCCTTGTCCTCGTGCATGCTGCGGCGGTACTGGCCCAGCAGCTCCGACAGCAGGCTCAGCTCCGCACGCCAGTCGCCCGCCGCGCGGGCCTTTTGCAGCAGGTCCTCGAGAAAGCCCTCGGCCTCGTCCTCGCGCCCTGCGTTGTAGAGCGCGTCCAGAGCGCGCACGGCGGCGGGCACGTCCACGGCCTGCGGGCAGGGCTCCGCGTCCGGCGTGCCGGTATATTGACTGGCATCGAAGATGCAGCAGGGTTCTTTGTAGTCCATGGATGATACACTCTCTTGAAAGAAAGAATAAAACTGGCTATAATAAGCGCAAAGAAGTATGCGGAGGAATATACATGGCAAACCGCCTGCAATACGAGAGCTCGCCGTATCTGCGAAGTCACGCGGACAACCCGGTGGACTGGTACCCCTGGGGGGAGGAGGCCTTTGAAAAGGCCCGGCGGGAAAACAGGCCGGTCTTCCTGTCGATCGGCTACTCGACCTGCCACTGGTGTCACATCATGGCGCGCGAGTCCTTCGAGGACGAAGGGATCGCTTCTATTTTGAATGAAAACTACGTTTCTGTCAAGGTCGACCGTGAGGAGCGGCCCGACGTCGACAGCGTGTATATGGCCGCCTGCGTCGCGGCAAACGGCAGCGGCGGCTGGCCGCTGACCGCGATCCTCACCCCGGAGCAGGAGCCCTTCTTCGTCGGCACCTATTTCCCGAAGGAGAGCCGCGGCGGCCGCATGGGCCTGCGCGCGATCCTGCTCGCGATCGCGCAGCGCTGGCAGCGCGGCGGCGGAGAGCTGCGCCGCACCGCGCTTGAGATGACGGCCTGGCTCAAACGTGAGACGGCGCAGACGCAGGCGGAGAACGACCCGCCGCAGACGGCGGCGGAGCAGCTTCTGGGCGCGTACGATGCCGAATACGGCGGCTTCGGCACCGCGCCGAAGTTCCCCGCGGCGCACAATCTGCTCTTTCTGCTTCCATACGCCGCGCTGCGGGGCGACAAAAAGGCGCGCGAGGCGGCGGAGAACACCTTGCGGCAGATGTACCGCGGCGGGATATACGACCACATCGGCGGCGGCTTCTGCCGCTACTCGACGGACCGCGAGTGGCTCAAGCCCCACTTTGAAAAGACGCTGTACGACAACGCCCTGCTGGCGCTGGCGTATACCGAGGCCTGGCGGGACGGGCATTTGCCGCTGTGGCGGCAGGCCGCGGAGGACACGCTGGACTACTGCCTGCGCGAGCTGAAGGACGCGGCGGGCGGCTTCTGCTGCGGGCAGGACGCCGACAGCGGCGGCGCGGAGGGCGCGTACTACCTCTTCACGCCGGACGAGGTGACCGAAGTCCTCGGCCCGGAGGCGGGAAAGCCCTTCTGCGAGTGCTACGATATCACGAAGGACGGCAACTTCGAGGGGAAAAGCATCCCGAACCTGCTGCTCAACACGCGCTGGAACCTCCTGCCCGAGGGCTACGACAGCCTGCGCGAGAAGCTGCGCCTCTACCGCGCGGAGCGCATGGCGCTCTTTACCGACCGCAAGCTCCTCTCCGGCTGGAACGGCCTGCTGCTCATGGCGCTTGCCCGCGCGGCGCGCGTATTCTCCGACCGGCGCTATCTCAATGAGGCGCGGGAGCTCGCGGCCTTCCTGCTCGGGCGGATGTATAAAGACGGCCGCCTGTATCGCTGCCTGTGCGAAGGTCGGCTGCGCTTCGACGCGGGACTCGACGACTATGCCTTCTGCGCGCTGGGCCTGCTGGAGCTCTACGACGCAGACTTCGATCCCGCGCATATTGAAGACGCGGCGCGCCTCGCGGCTGCGCTGCCGGAGCGCTTCGCGGATGAAAAGGGCGGCTTCTTCTCCACCGCTGCGGACAGCGAAGAGCTCCTGCTGCGCCCGAAGGAGAGCGGGGACGGGGCCCTGCCCTGCGGCAACAGTGCGGCGGCGCTGCTCTTCGCCCGGCTCTTCGCCCTGACCGGGGCGGAGGAGTGGCGCGCCCTCGCTCAGAAGCAGGCGGACTTCATCGCCGCCGCCGCGGGGCCGTATCCGGCGGGGAGCTGTTACGGCATGCTCCCGCTGCTGCTGCGGCAGCACGGCACAAGGGAGATCGTCTGCGTCCTGCCGGGCGAGAGACTGCCCGACAGCCTCGAGACGATCCGCGGCCGCTACGCCCCGGAAGTGAGCCTGCTGCTCAAGACCCCGGCGCGGGCCGGAGCGCTCGCGGAAATTGCGCCCTTCACCGCGGCGATGGAGGCGAAGGACGGCAAAGCAACGTACTATATCTGTTCGGGCGGCGTCTGCGGCCTGCCCGTGACGGAGGAGGGAGAGACATGAAGAGAACGATCGCGCTTCTGATTTCGCTGTGCATGCTCCTCACGCTGGCCGCCTGCGGGAAGAAGAAGGCGAAGGACGGCGGGGAGGAGACGCACGCCTCGCCCACGCCCGTGCCGAACGAGGCCTTCGAGGTCAAGATCACGCTGGACAATCTGTATTCGTACTTCGACTACAAGGAGTTCCGGGCGGACGTGCGCGACGAGAACACCAGCGAGATCGACTCCTCCACGGTGGCCTACGGCCTGCAGCTCAAGGAGGTCTTCACCGCGGCCAACGACCCGAAGCACCGGGACACGATGACGCTCACCTTCGAGGCCGACGGCGTGGTGCTCAGCGGGGATTTCGTGATTAACTTTGACAACCTGACCTATACCGGCACAGCCACGAGCACCGAGCACACCCACGTCAAGGAGCAGCTGCATTTCTGGGCCAAGGGCGACCGCACCACCACCTGGGCCTTCGGCAACTATTCCAGCTCCAACATCATGTACTTTGAGCGCTTCGTGATCACCGAGGCTACGGGCAGCGTCTGGCTCAAGCGCGCCGAGCCGCACGACCCGACCCCGACCCCCATCCCGACCCCGAGCCCGAAGCCGTAAGCTAAAACAGCACGGCAGCCCCGGAGAAATCCGGGGCTGCCGTGCTGTTCGGTCTTCACTTGATTTTCAGCTGCGGGCGGTAGAACTCGAAGATCACCGCGTCGCGATGGCGCTCGTGGCGCTCGCTGCGCACCGTCCAGCCGAAGCGCATCGCGCCCAGCGCCTCGCTCAGACGCGGCAGCAGGGGGCGAAAGCCGACCCGGTAGGCGATGAACTGCGGCCGGGAGAGGAAGTTCAGCAGGCAGCGGCTGAGCAGGAAGGCCGTGGGCTTTGACACGCCGTCGCCGTAGTCCTTCCACGTCGTGGCGAGCTGCCCGCGCACGAGATCGGGCGCGTGACGGCGGAACCAGCGCACGATCAGGGGGTTGAAGCTCTCGATGCAGACTTGCCCCTCGTAGTCCGAGAGGATGGCATAGGTCTTCTCGCACAGCTCGCGGTTGCGCCGGCCGTTTTTCAGCTCCACGATCAGCGGGCCTCGGCCGCGGATGACGTCCAGCACCTCCGTCAGCAGGGGGATGTGCTGCTCCGTGCCGCACAGGCGCAGCGGCTTGAGCTCGTCATAGCTCTTCTCGTCCACGCGCGCGTGCACGCCGCAGACGCGGTCGAGCGTGTCGTCATGGAAGACGACGACCTGTCCGTCTTTGGAGAGCTGGACGTCCAGCTCCGCGCCGTAGCCGGCGCTGGCCGCAAGACGGAAGGCCTCGAGCGAGTTTTCGGGGACGGACTTATCCTCGCTGTGCAGGCCGCGGTGGGCGAAGCTGCGCCCGTAGAAGGGGGCCTTCTGCCTCTTGGCGGCGCGGCCCGGCGCGACGAGGAACAGGGGCAGGCCCGCGGCCGCCGCGGCCGCCCCGCCGATCCACGCGGCTTTTTTAAGCTTTTGGGAAAGACTTGGATTCACTAAAAAATACCTCATAAAATACTATTTGAGAGTGGAGTGTGAAAAGTGAAGAGTGGAGTCAAGGTGCGCCTGCGGCGCGATTGAAATCATCCGCGAAGCGGATACCGCAACTCCACTCTCTGTTCAGTCGTCGCCCAGAGCGTCGAGCCCGACCACATTTTCCACCTTGTGCGCCTTGATGTTCTTGACCAGCGCGGTGAAGACGATGAAGGACAGCACCGTCAGGATCATGGAGTAGACCGGCAGGGTGCGCCAGGCGCCCGTCACGTTGAACACGAGACCCAGCAGGATGGGCGTAACGGTCTGGGCGGACATGCTGGCCGCGTAGTAGTAGCCGGTGAACTTGCCGATCTTCTT
>JAILNC010000097.1 GCA_024691985.1 Oscillospiraceae bacterium
CGCCATCATGAACCAGGGCGGCCTCTCGAAGCGCATCATCCAGTTCTGCTCCTCCCTGTTCTCCTGGCTGCGCGGCGGCGTCGGCATCGTGTGTGTAGCCGCCAACATGATCTTCGGCGCGGTCTCCGGCTCCGGCACCGCAGCGGTCGCGGCCATCGGCTCCATCACCGCCCCGGACA
Source organism: Oscillospiraceae bacterium (assembly GCA_024691985.1). Taxonomy (GTDB): domain Bacteria; phylum Bacillota; class Clostridia; order Oscillospirales; family Oscillospiraceae; genus Limivicinus. The sequence goes on from JAILNC010000097.1 coordinate 180, forward strand.
TGGAGAAGATCGGCTACAAGAAGGAGTTCACCGGCGGCATGATCGCGGGCGCGGCCTCCACCGCCCCCATCATTCCGCCCGGCAACGTCATGATCATGTTCGCCGCCATCACGGGCCTGTCCATCACCCGCATGTTCCTCGCGGGCTACACGCCGGGCGTCACCATCGGCGTCATCCTCATGGTCATCTGCCACTTCTACGCCAAGAAGCACAACATCGACTACGGCGGGAAGTTCGAGCCCAAAAAGGTCGCCCGCGCCCTGTACGATTGCTTCTGGGCCCTGCTGATGCCCCTGATCATCATCGTGGGCATCACCGCCGGTTTCTGCACCCCCACCGAAGCCGGCGCTATCGCCTGCGTCTACGGCCTGATCGTCGGTATCTTCTTCTACAGGGAGCTCAATTTCAAGAAGATCACCAAAGTGCTGTTCAGCGCTGCCGAGGGCACCGGACAGATCCTGTCCCTGTATGCGGCCTCCACCATGTTCGCCTACATCTTCACCGTCGAGGGCTTCGGCAAGGTCTTCCAGCAATGGCTGATGAACGTCTCCTCCGGCAACTCGATTGTGATCATGCTGCTTGTTGGCGGCTTCGTTCTGCTGATCGGCTGCTTCATGGAGCCCGTCGCGGTCATGCCCGTGGTGCTGCCACTGGTCTACCCGCTGCTGCAGAGCTTGGGCTGCGACATGGTCCAGTTCGGTCTGGTGTTCACGCTCTGCACGATCATCGGCGGTCTGACCCCGCCCGTCGGCTCCTATCTCTTCGTCACGGTCACGGTCGTCAAGGTCGGCGTGACCAAGCTCATCCCGTGGATGATGGTCATGATCCTCGTCGATCTGATCGTTGTCGCTCTGACCGTCTTCATCCCGGGTTACTGCACCTGGCTCCCTAACGCGCTGCTCGGCGCCATGTAGCGTAACACCCCAAATCTTAACCGGCCGTGCACATTCTGTGCACGGCCGGTTTCTTTTTGGCGGGCGCTGTGTTATACTATCGTTTGAGAGAGGGGGTGGAGACATGTCCGACAGGAACCGGGAGATGGCCGTTTCGATCGCGCGGCGGGCCGCAGAGTCAGGCGGCACGGCCTATTACGTCGGCGGCTGCGTGCGCGACAGGCTGCGGCAGATCGAGAACAAGGACGTCGATATCGAGGTGCACGGACTGTGGCCCGCCCAGCTCGAGGCGATCCTCTCCTCCCTCGGCGAGTGCATCGCCGTCGGCGAGAGCTTCGGCGTCTACAATCTCAAGGGCTATTCCCTGGATATCGCCATGCCGCGCAGGGAGAAAAAGCGCGGCGACGGGCACAGGGATTTCGACGTCAGCGTCGACCCCTTCCTCGGGACCTGCGGAGCGGCCCGGCGGCGCGACTTCACGGTCAACGCCCTGATGGAAAACGTCCTCACGGGCGAGCTCGTCGATCACTTCGGCGGCGTGCGCGATCTGGAGCGGGGCGTGCTCCGCCACGTCTGTGACGAGAGCTTCGCGGAGGACCCCCTGCGGGTGCTGCGGGCGGCGCAGTTCGCGGCGCGCTTCGGCTTCACCGTCGCGGAGGAGACGGTGGCCCTGTGCAGCCGGATGGAGCTCGGCAGCCTCTCGCGGGAGCGGGTCATGGGCGAGCTCGAAAAGGCCCTGCTCAAGGCGGAAAAGCCCTCCGTCTTCTTCGAGACCCTGCGCGAAATGGATCAGCTCTCCGTCTGGTTTACTGAGCTTGCGCAGACCCTCGGCGCGCCGCAGAGCCGCCGCCATCACCCCGAGGGGGACGTCTGGACGCATACGATGCAGGTCTGCGACCGCGCCGTCCTTTTCCGGGAGCAGGCGCGCGAGGCGCGCGGCTTCATGCTCGCGGCCCTGTGCCACGACCTCGGGAAGACGGTCTGCACGGAATTTTCAAACGGCGACTGGCATTCCTACGGGCATGAGACCGCGGGCCTGCCGCTGACCGAGAGCTTCCTGCGCAGGCTCACCGCGGAAAAGGCCCTGATCGAGTATGTGCTGAACCTCTGCGCCCTGCACATGAAGCCGAACCGCATGGCCGCGGACGGCGCCTCGGTCAAGGCGACGAACCGGATGTTCGACGCGGCGCTCGATCCGGAGGCGCTGCTCTGTCTCGCGGCCGCCGACAAGCCCGGCCGCGACCCGGCGTGCGAGCGCTTTCTGCGGGAGCGGCTGGCCGTGTACCGGGACTATATGGCCCGCCCCTGCGTCATGGGGCGCGACCTGATCGGCGCGGGCGTCGCCCCGTCGGAGCGCTTCGCCGGGTATCTGGATTACGCGCACAAGTGCCGCCTGGCGGGCATCCCCAAGGAGGAGGCGCTGAAACAGACCCTCGCCCTCGCGCGAAAGCAGGGCGATCTGGAAGGATAGGAAAACCCCGGAGCCGAATGGCTCCGGGGTCTTGAATTTTTTTCGGTATTGATCAGCGCTTGGAGAACTGGGGAGCACGCCTTGCGGCCTTGAGACCGTACTTCTTGCGCTCCTTCATTCTGGGGTCGCGGGTGAGGAAGCCGGCGGCCTTGAGGGCGGCGCGGTAGTTCTCATCGACGACGATCAGGGCGCGGGCGATGCCGTGGCGGATAGCGCGGTGCCGCCTTATTCGCCCAGATCTATTGCCTCATATTCAGCCTTGAGTTCTTCCCATTCGATATAATCACGATTCATCGCCGCGTATCTCTCGTCGTTTCTTCTGTCCGGAATATCGTAATTGCTTTTCAAGTATTCGCAGAGGAATCTTGTCGTTTTTATGGCTCCAAGCGAATCAAAATGATCCCTGCTCCATAGGTCGGTTGTATAATCTATACCTGCTTTTTCAACATCGCCTGAAAAATCCGCAAAGGTTAAACCCTCTTTTTCAATGCAGGTTTTTAGATAGTTTTTTCTCCCCAGATGCTCAGCCTTGATATAATAAACAGGGGCACAATAAAAGATGACCTCTGCATCGATTTCTTTTGCGGTTGCAAGCAGTTTATCTAAATATTCCTGTTCCCTCTCTTCAAGTGGCATAACACTGCCATCATCGGTGACAGCCTTTTCCGGCGAGAAAACCGCGCCCCCGTTATGGGCAAGAAATCCATATCCGCGCTCGATATCCTTACTTGCATTATCATAATGTTCGAATACGGTCTTATTGGTATGATATCTGCTTATATCAAAGAAATAATACCAGTAGTCCCCAAAAGAACCGTGTACATCATCATTCATTTCTTTTACCAGCGCGAATCTGTCCAACGTATATTTACGACTGTCCAAATTGTACTTGATATATAACTCCAGGTCTTTTTTATCCCATCCCTCATTTCCCGCATAATGCGCATACAGAAACGGCGCAACATCCAGCATGATGATCTTTGGCTTTTGTGTCCGTTCAATGTCTTTAAGGGAATATCTCAGGGCATTCTCAAACTGCACATTTGTACAATAATTATAGGCGACAATCCCATAATCGTGCCATGCTTCCATGGGCATAAACGATGAAAACGTTACGCTGGTCCCCACAAAAACAACATCCACCGAATTCTTCTCCAGTGCATAAAAACCGATCAAGCGAGTATATCCCCGGAGCATATAGGTTGAACAGATGATACTGTACATCAAGAGCACGAATCCGACGATTACTGCAAACGCTCGTTTCAGCTTTGTTGCCATAAGGGCGACCATCCTTAGAATTGAAAATAGATAAACTGAGCTGGATTATACGATTCTCCGTAACAGCCGTAGTTGAGAATAAATAGCACCAGGAAGATGTACACTGCATACCGGAACCAAAGCTCCTGGGAAATAATTTTGTCAACAACGGGTTTCTTCTTATACTTCTGATAGTCTACCAAACCCAGAATCACGATCCCGAAGATGGCTCCATTTGCCATTTTTTCGGGCATCATCTTCCACAGGCTAAACAAATTCTTGGTATTCAGAATGCTATAGTTGCTCAGATCGGAAACCATGTACGAGATGATACTTTTTGTCCCTGTCCATGATCTCGCTCTGAAGGGAATCCAGGCAAAGGTCACCAGAATGAAAGTACGCACTGTTTCAAACAATCTCTTGCAGAACAAAGCGGGTTTTGTCGCCGCAGCCAGGCCGATTCTCTCTTTAACATCGCCAATGATCTGGTATATGCCGTGGAGCAGTCCCCAGAACACAAAGGAAATCGAAGCGCCATGCCATAATCCGCTGACCAGAAACACGATCAACAGGTTGATGTTCTTCCTGATCGTCCCTTTCTTGTTTCCGCCCAGGGGGATATAGAGATAATCTCTAAACCATGTTGAAAGTGAAATATGCCATCTTCGCCAGAATTCCTTTACTGATTTTGAAAAATAGGGGCTTTCAAAATTGCTCATCAGTTCAATACCGAGCAAATACGCAGAACCTTTGGCAATAATGGAGTATCCATAGAAATCGCAGTATATTTGTATCGTAAAGGCAATAGTTGCAACAACAATATACCAGCCGTAATATTCGTCTGGGAATGCGAAAATCTTATCTACCAGAATGGAGAGATTATCCGCTATGACCATTTTCAGCATCAACCCATAGAGAATCCACAACAGGCCTTTTTGAAAATACTCATAATGAAAAGTCTTTTGACTCTTTAATTGAACCAGCAGATTTTTCGAGCGTTCGATCGGGCCCGCCACCAGTTGAGGGAAGAAAGAAACAAATAGCGCATAAGTAATGAAGTTTCTCTCAGCGACGATATCCTCGCGGTAGACGTCGATCAAATATCCTATGGCTTGCAATGTAAAAAAGGAAATTCCCACGGGAAGAACAAAATTCCAAGACAGAGACAATTCAGGGAAATGCATTGCACTTAAAAGTATATTACCGTAGTATACTAACATGGTCAAATACTTGAATGTACACAGCATTCCAAGATTGAGCACCAAGCAGATAATCAGGCAGAGTTTTCGATAGCCGTCCTGCCGGTCCTTTAAAACCGTCAGCACTAGGCCTCCAAAATATGTAACTGCCGTTGCGCTTAACAGAAGCAGAGCATATGCCGCATTCCAATTCATATAAAAATAATAACTGCCGATCAAAAGCCAGATATTTCGGCCTTTAGTCGTCGGAATCACATAATAAGTGATGACCATTACCGGCAGGAAAAACAGGTAGGAAATAGAATTAAACAACATAATGCTCTGTTGATGCGGTTAGGAGGCCAACCGATCTTCTCTCCTTGCTAAAAAATGCCCCAAAATGCAAAAACCCCGGAAACTTGAATTCCCAGGGGTTTTTGAAATCTCAGCGCTTGCTGAACTGCGGGGCGCGGCGGGCGGCCTTGAGACCGTACTTCTTGCGCTCTTTCATACGAGGATCGCGGGTGAGGAAGCCGGCGGCCTTGAGGGCGGCGCGGTAGTTCTCGTCGACGACGATCAGGGCGCGGGCGATGCCGTGGCGGATGGCGCCGGCCTGACCGGAAACGCCGCCGCCGGAGACGGTGGCCTCGATGTCGACCTTGCCGAGGGTGCTGGTCGCGACCAGGGGCTGGCGGACGATGAGCTTCAGGGTCTCGAGCCCGAAGTAATCGTCGATATCACGGCCGTTGACGGTGATGACGCCGCTGCCGTTGGGGATGAGGTGGACGCGGGCAACAGAGGACTTTCTGCGGCCGGTGCCGTACATATAGGGCTTCTTGGTCTTGTAGGTTGCCATGTTTCTTTACCTCCTTCTCAGCGATCCCAGACTTCGGGCTTCTGGGCGGCGTGGGTATGCTCGGCGCCGGGGAAGATGCGCAGGCGCTTGAGCTGCCACTGCGCGATGGTGTTCTTCTGCAGCATGCCGCGCACGGCCAGGCGCATCGCCAGCTCGGGCTTCTTCTGCATCAGGGTCTTGTACTGGGTCTCCTTCAGCCCGCCGGGGTAACCGGAGTGGGTACGGTAGTACTTCTGCTCCAGCTTCTTGCCGGTGAGGACGGCGTCCTTCGCATTGACGATGATGACATAGTCGCCGCAGTCAACGTTCGGGGTGTAATCGGTCTTGAGCTTGCCGCGGAGCAGGTCGGCCGCGAGAGCGGCGGTCTTGCCCATGGGCTTGCCGGCTGCATCAAGGACGTACCATTTGCGCTCAACGGTCTCCTTGGTAAGCATGGTTGTGGACATAGTCTTGCCTCCATATACTAATCTAATGATTTGCTTTTCAGGCGCGCTCCGCTCTCCGCGGCGCGCTCACCTTTTATACCACAGGATGTCCGCCCTGTCAACAGCAATTTTAATTCTCATTTTCAAAGCTCGCAAATTCTCCGGAATACTCGCAAAATCTTCCGGACGCTCCTTTTCGTTTTTTCAAAAACGCTTTGACAATCGTGGCGCGGGATCGTACAATGGACAGCGAATCCAAACGTGAAAAGGCGGGATCTGCATGAACAGGGTGCTCAACGATTTTACCGGCACCGTGCGGCGGGCTGTGGACGACTACGATATGATAAGCCCGGGCGACCGCGTCGCGGTCGGCGTCTCCGGCGGCAAGGACAGTCTGGTGCTGCTTCTGGCGCTCAACCACCTGCGCAGCTTCTACCCCAAGCCCTTCGAGCTCGAGGCGATCACGGTCGAGCTCGGCTTCGAGGGCATGGACTTCACGCCGGTCGCGGCGCTGTGCGAGGAGCTCGGCGTGCCGTATACCCGCCTGAAGACCGACATCAAGGAGATCGTCTTCGATGTGCGGCAGGAGGACAACCCCTGCTCGCTCTGCGCCAAGATGCGGCGCGGCGCGCTCAACGACGCGATCCGCGAGCGCGGGATCAAAAAACTCGCCCTCGGCCACCACTTCGACGACGCGGTGGAGACCTTCCTGCTCAGCCTCCTGTTCGAGGGGCGCATCAGCTGCTTCCGCCCGGTGACCTATCTCGACCGCTCGGGCGTGACGCAGATCCGCCCGCTCATATACGCCGGAGAGCAGAAGATCGCAAAGCTCGCCGACGAGCTTGCGCTGCCGGTCGTGGAAAACCCCTGCCCGCAGGACAAGGGCAGCAAGCGTTACGAGGTCAAGCAGCTCTTGAAAACAATGAGCGCCGACTACCCGGACATGAAGTCCAAGATCTTCGGCGCGATGCAGAGATACCCGCTCCCCGGCTGGCAGCCGAAGGAGAACTGGCGGCTGAACAAATGAGACGAAACGAGCCCCGACAAAGCGTCGGAGCTCGTTTCGTTTTCTGTATGTTTGTATGTTCAGCGCTGGTGCACGTCCACCTGCGGGAAGGGGATCTCCACGTCGTACTTGGAGAAGAGGATGCGGATGTCGCGGTTGAACTGACGCCGGGCGCGGAAGACGTTGATCTCCTTGACCGGGATGGCGAAGCGCAGCGTCATGCCGCTCTCGGCCAGCGACTCGATCCCGTAGTACTCGGGCACGGAGGCGTAGAGGTCCTGATGGTCCTCGTACATCTGCGGCAGGGCCGCCGCGATCAGCTGCTCCATGCGCGGCAGGTCGGTGTCGTAGGCGACGTCGACGTCGCAGATCGCAAGCGAGCGCTTGCGCGAGCGGTTCTGGAAGTTGCGGATGTCGGAGTTGTTGACCACCTTGAGGTTCCCGCCCGCGTCCTCGATGGTGGTGGTGCGCACGCCGATGTTGCGCACGACGCCGCGGAATTCGTCGAGCACGATGATGTCCCCGATGTTGTACTGGCCCTCGAAGATGATGAACGCGCCGGTGATGATATCCTCGATCAGGCTCTGCGCGCCGAAGCCGAGGACCAGGCCGACGATCCCGACGCCGGCCAGCACCGCCGTGGTGTTGACGCCGAGGATGCTCAGGCCCCAGACGACGGCGAGGATCACGGCCAGATAGCGCACCGTGGAGATCAGCAGCTCCGTGACGGTCTGGGCGCGCAGGCCCTTCTTGCCGACAGAGAGCAGGATGAACTTGATGATCGTGTAGACCAGCCACACCACGCACATGGCCATCAGCAGCGTGATGAGGTGCGCGAACGTGAGCTTCCCGCTTTTCTGGATCAGAAAGTAGTTTTTCTCAAGCTCGCCCAGGTGCAGCCGGGCCGTCTCCGAGATCGGCAGCCAGTCCGGGTGCGCCAGGATGAAGATCAGCAGGGCGGCGATCGCCGCGGTGATCAGGGTCTTGGTTTTCAACAGAAACAGTTTCATGGAAATACCTCCTGAAAAAAGGTCTGAGGATCGGCGCGGGAATCAACCCGGGTAAATTGTGACGGTTTGGCTGTCCGTAGCGAGCGGGGTATCGGCGCCTGTTTTATAAAACTCGGTAGACATGGTCACTGATAAACTGTTTTGGGGGTCAAAATCAGGGTACCAGTCCGGGTTATTTGTTGTAGTTCCGGTAAAGGTGTAAGAATAGCTGCCATCTGAGGCTATTGCCCATGGCCCGCCGCCGGAAACAATTTCGACAGGAGCGTCACCCACATAGTCTCCCATTTCTATGTCATAAACGTGCATGACAACACCCTTCGGCGAGATCTTGGCAAAATCCGCAGAGCCGAGAGAGACACTGCCGCTGATTGTGATGTCAGAATATTTGTAGCCGCTGGCTTGAAAATGCCCGCCGTAGGTAATGCTCGGGTCCTGTTCTCCTTCCCCGTTGTCGCTGTCGTCATAGTAATAGACGGGGGCGCTCGGCGAGGGAGACGGGCTCGTGCTCGGCGACGGGCTCGGCGAGGGGCTCGGGCTCGTGCTCGGACTAGGCGAGGGAGACGGGCTCGTGCTCGGCGACGGGCTCGGGCTCGTGCTCGGACTCGGCGAGGGCGAGGTTTTCGGGGTCGCCGAAGGCGAGGCCTGGGGCTTCTTCTCCGGCGGCTTTGGCTTCTCGGCCGGAGGCCGGTTCCCCTGCTGCTGGCCTCCCCCGTCGTCCCAGCTGTACGCGGGCGGGGGATCCTGGAGCACATTCATCGTGCTCTCTTCAACGACCGCGAGCGTGATGAGGCCTGTCGCGCCGAGCGCCAGCAGCGGCGCCAGCATGGTGCTCGCCAGCTTTGCCCTTACCGCGGCACCCAGCACCAGCTTTTTGTACTTTTTCCTTTTCCCGGTCGACCCGCTCATGGGGCCGAATTCCGAGACCTGATACACTTCGGCCATAGCCAAGGACTCCTTATCCAAACCCGGCGACGGACTGTGAGAATTCTCCTTTTATTATAACGACAACTTCGGTCGAATTGCAAGAGAAAGTTTTAAAAAAGCGACACGCGCCGCCGCATGATTGCGGCGGCGCTGCTTTCCCCTCAAGGGGAAGTCCAAGGGCGGCTTTACGTTGTTTTCACGAGGCGGATCGTCACCCCCTCGCAGACGGCGCGGAGCGTATCGCCGGCGGCGGCAGTCCCGTCGAGCAGCAGCTGCGCGCCGCGATCGGGGATCTCGCGCCGGAGCACC
>JAILNC010000112.1 GCA_024691985.1 Oscillospiraceae bacterium
GTGGCGCGGCCTGAAGGACACTCTCTACGATTACACCCGCTGGCTCTACCTGATGAGCGTGCTGGGCAAATTCATCATCGTCCCGCGCAACGTCAAGGGCTTCTTCCGCTACCGCTGGATGATGAGCTACCTCTTCGTCCCGCACGGCATGGACAAGTTCACGATCGGCCTGCGCGACGAGGCGCTTCGCATCGCCCACACCTCCTTCAACTTCGTCATCGCGGACGTGACCCAGGCCATCGCCAACTGCTTCCGCGGCGACCGCCGTGTCGGCAACGACAAGGCCTATTCCGACAAGTGCGTCATCACCGACGAGAACTCGATGGTCACCTTCATGATGGGCTTCGACAAGGAGAAGGTGCACACGATCCTGCGCGAGGTGCCCACGATGTTCGCCTCGAACATCTTCCACCAGTTCAACGTCATGCACTATCTGGACGTGGCCCAGGAGTACGGCATCCCCGGCGACGTCTGCCCGATGCCCGAGGCCGAGGCCGGCATCTCCATCGACGACGACTTCTGCGTGCTCGGCAAGTGCGCCGTGCAGAACAACACCACCTGCGACGGCTCGCTGATGGGCAACGGCATCATCGCCAAGCGCCTGGAGCGCGAGTACGGCATCCCGACCTTCCAGCTGGCCACCCCGCAGCGCCACAAGGAGCCGGACGTGCTCGAGTACGCCGCCCGCGAGATCAAAAAGGCCATCGCCTTCGTCGAGGAGCACACCGGCGAAAAGTGGGACTGGGATCTCTACTTTGCCGCCGCCAAGCGCGTCAACGACGCCACCCGCTGCCGCGTCGCCCAGCTGGAGATCAACTCCACGCCGTATCCGCAGTTCTTCGGCGCGGCCTTCAGCCTCTATAACGACACCAACTACATGGGCAACTCCGGCCGCGATCCCGAGTTCGTCAAGATCGACCACAAGCTGCTGCAGCTGGCCGAGCAGGGCTACCGCGAGAAGCGCATGTATGCGAAGGAATACCGCCACCGCGCGATCATCTGGGGCGTGCAGCCGCAGTACATCATCGACCAGCTCTACTGGCTGCTCCAGTGCTGGGGCATCGTGCCGCTGGCCGACATGCTCTCCATCATCAACACCGACATGATCGCCGAGGACGACACGCCCGAAAACCGCGAGCAGGCCTACCGCGACATGGCCATGCTGAACATGGAGATGATCATGCGCAACCACACCCACGGCGGCTACAAGGTGCTGCTGGACGACCTGTGGGAGCTCTGCGAGAAGATGAACGCCGACCTCGTCATGATGTGGGAGCACATGAGCTGCAAGGCCCTGACCGGCATGCACGGCATGTTTGAGGAGCAGGCCCGCGAGCGCGGCATCCATATCATGTGGGTCTCGCACGACCTCTGCGACCCGCGCGTCTTTACGCGCCAGGCCATCCGCGACCAGGTCAACCAGTACATGCGCACGGTCATGCGTGAGGAGCCGCTGGATCCCTCGCTCGAGATCATCCCCGACAGCGAAGCCTATTAAAGCGAAGGAGAACGATGATGAATAAAGTGCTGAAAGCCATGGGAAAACTGCTGTTCAAGCTGGTGATCGCCGCCCTGGTCTTCTTCGTGGTCACCTTCACGGTCTACATGTTCAACCTGGATATGAAGGCCACCTCGCTGCTCGCGCCCTTCCTGGAGAAGTGGTACGACAAGCTGCCGCGCAAGCAGTACATTTAAATTTCTCTTTTCAAAAGGCCCGGGAAGCTTCCCGGGCCTTTTGCTGTTGCGCGCAGGGGGAAAGCGTGGTAAAGTGGAAGAAGAAAACGCTTCCGGGGGAATGACATATGACCGATTACATACTTCTCTGCGAGCAGCTGAAGAGTCTCGGCGAGAGCGAAAGACACTGGCTGCCGCTCCTGTCCAACGCCTCGTCCCTGCTGTTCGATGCGCTGCCCGACCTCAACTGGGCGGGCTTTTACCTGATCGAGGGCGGGAGCCTCCTGCTCGGCCCCTTCCAGGGCAAGCCCGCCTGCATCCGCATCCCGCTGGGCAGGGGCGTCTGCGGCACGGCCGCCGCGCGGGACGAGACCCTTCGCGTCGCGGACGTGCACGCCTTCCCGGGTCA
>JAILNC010000120.1 GCA_024691985.1 Oscillospiraceae bacterium
CGAAGCGCTGCTGCGCTCGGGCCGCCCGTGCGCCTGGAAGCTCCGCTGCCCGGATGAGACGATCGCCCTCACGGACGGGCATTACGGCCCCGTCGCCCAGAACCCGGCGCGGGAGGTGGGCGACTTCCTCGTCCGCCGGGCCGACGGGGTATACGCCTACCAGCTCGCCGTCAGCGTGGACGACAGGGAGATGGGCGTGACGCGCGTGGTGCGCGGGCGCGACCTGCTCGCCTCCGCGCCGCGGCAGAAGTGGCTGATCGAGACCCTGGGCGGCACGGCCCCGGCTTACTGCCACACGCCGCTGCTGACGCAGGAGGGCGGCAAGCTCTCCAAGCGCCTCGGCAGCCTCTCGACCCAGGTGCTGCGCCGCACGATGCGGCCGGAGGAGCTGGTCGGAAAGCTGGCCTTCCTCTGCGGTCTGCGCGGGACCGACGCGCCCGCGTCGCCGCGGGAGCTGCTCTCGGATTTCTCCTGGGAGCGGGTGAAGAGGGAGGACATCTCCGTCGACCCCGCGCTCTTTGCGGAAAATGGGAACATTTACCGAACGAAAACAGTCTAAAAACCATGAAACCACCGAGAGGGGGGGACTGTCATGAAACGCAGTCTGTCGCTTCTGCTCTGCTTCACGCTCATGCTGGGCCTGTGCCTCTTTGCCGCGCCCGCCGCCTCGGCCGCCGCGCCGAAGTACGCCTCCTGGCGCGAGGCCTATACCGCCCTGCTCACGGACGAGAAGGCGCGCGCCGGTGTGATCGGCAGCGCCGCGGACTACCGGAACAGGTATTTCTCCTCTGACCCGGAGGCGCTGGCAATCACGGCCTACGCCGCGGCCGACATCAACGGCGACGGCACGCCCGAGCTGCTGCTCTACGCCGAGGGGACGGGGCTGACGGACGTGTTCACCTACGACGGCGCGCTCCGCTATCTGGGCTACGACGCCTACTTCGGCTTCCTGCCCGAGAGCGGCGAGGCCGTCGTCCACGGACACTGGCACGGGGCCGGCGGCTCGGGGACGAATGAGTGGTCGGTCCGCCCGCTCTTTATGCAGGACAACGGTCCGAGCGCCTATCTGGATTATCTGGAGGACGGCGGGAAGCGCCGCTACTCCTTCCTGGAAAAGGACGGGTACAGGAGCGGCGACTGGGCGGAGCCCGGGAAGAACAAGGCCGACGAGACGCGCTATGAGGAGCTGTACGATCAATACGTGCGCCCCTGCGTCCGGCTGGAGGACATCCCCTTCTTCGCGCCGGACAACCTCTCCAGCTTTGACGCGCCCATCGAGCTCAAGTACATGCGGCGGCTGTACAACGCCGTCGGCACCTTCCCCTACACCTGCGAGGAGTTCCTGCAGCAGAAGCGCTGGAAGGGCCTTGGGCTGGACATCCGGGACGAGGCGGCGCTGAGCGCGCTGCTGATCGACATGGACAACGACGGGGTGCCGGAGCTGCTGCTGACCAACGGCGCCAAAAAGGCAAGCGAGCGCGGGAGCTACATCTTCCGCTATGACGCGATGAACGACCGCATGCGCTGCATCGGCGCGGGGCCGGACGCGGTGCTGACGAACGGGAGGGCGCTCTACGGCTGCCGGATCAGCGGCGGTGCGGTCTGGACCCGGTACAGCAAGGCCCTGCTCCGGATCAGGACCCACATCCTCAGCGATGCCGAGGTCAGCTATCTCGAGAAGTACGACGCCCCGGTGCCGCTCAAGTGGCAGAGCCTCGAAACGGTCGCCGACCAGGCCGCCAAGGGGACCTGGCAGAAGTGACTAATATGCTGTGACAACTAAAGATTTATGTGTCATCTCGACCGAGCGAAGCGAGCGGAGAGATCTTTTGCCGATATTGCCTTGTAAAGATTTCTCGGCTCCGCTCGAAATGACAAGTTTTAAGTGTGACAACATGTTTGTATAAACACAATGGCCCGGCTGACATTCCGCTCAGCCGGGCCTGTACTTTTTATCTTCTTTTCAACAGGAAGCTCTCGCCGAAGCCGTAGGGATTGCCGCGGCGGCCCTCCCGGACGTGGGCGGCCATGCCCGCCCGGTCCGTCACGACCAGCCCCGCGAGCCGGTCGATGCCGAAATCCAGCAGAGCCGGGCACATAGGGACCGAGGGCCCCGTCAGGATCGTGACCGCGTCCCGGCACAGCTCCAGCAGATGCGGCAGGGTCTTGTTGATGAGCGCGCTGCCGGTGATGAGCACCAGATCGCACTGCGGCAGCAGGGCGTCGCAGGCGGCGTCGGGGTAGTCGCCCGGCTGCGGGCTGCGCTCGATGGTGTAGACGGCGCGGGCCTGCTCGCGCAGACCGGCGGGGCCGTGCAGATGCCCGATCAGGCCGACGGTGCGGCCGCGCAGGTCGATCCCGGCCGTGGAGTAATTCTCGTAGGGCTCGTACGCGCCCAGCGCCTCCATGCGCGCGCCCGTGTTGAAGAAGGCGTTGGCGGCCGCGAGGGCGCCGGAGGCCTCCGTCAGATTCCAGCTCGCCGCGGCCCGCGCCGCCTCGCACAGCGGCAGACCCGCAAGCCCGCCGGGGAACATGGGCGGGATCGACTCGCCCGGCGTGGCCATGGCGACGCCGAGACCGGACGCGGTCTCCGCCATGGACCAGCGCTCGCCCGAGAACAGCGACGCGAGCGGCTCCGCGCTCCGGACCGAATCGGCCAGCGCCTCATAGAGCGCATAGAAATCGGACATGACTCACACCTCCAGATCAAGATAGACAAGCTCCGTGGGATTGAACAGCCGCGGGATGACGACGTTGTTGGACAGCCCCCGGCTGACGACGAGGCGGTCCTCGTAGACCCCGCTCGTATATTTCGGCCGGAAGCCCTGTCCCGGGGCGAAGAGGCCCTGCCCGAAGAGCCGGATCTGCCCGCCGTGGGCGTGCCCGCTGAGCGTGAGCGGGATCGGGAGAGCGCGCAGATAGCGCGGCCAGTATTCCGGGTGGTGGCACAGCAGCAGCCGCCAGCCCTCCTGCGCGCAGTAGTCCCCAAGCCATCCGGTCTCCGGCTGCACCCCGCGGGCGACGTGGTGAATGTTCTCCGGGACGGGGCTATGCTCCCCGCCCTGCTCCGCCCGCCAGCGCCGGTAGCCCCGCACATAGGCGGAGCTCAGCCCGCCGATCAGAAACGGGCCGGAGCGTTCCCAGGCGTTGTCCAGCAGGGTGACGCCCGTGCCGCAGATCAGGTCCAGATCCTCCGGCCCCAGCGGCCACTCATGGTTGCCGAGGGAGACGAAGGTCGGCGCGAGCGCGGCGCAGGCCCGGAAGAAGGCGGGCGCCGTCGTGGCCTCGAAGTCCAGACCGCCGTACGGGATCACGCCGTGGATGAAATCCCCGGCGATACAGATCAGCGCGGGCTCCCGGGCACGCAGGGAGGCGAGCACCGCGCCGAAGGGACGCGCGTGTAGATCGCTCACCAGCGCGACGCGCAGCCGCGCCGGCCCCGGCAGGCTGTAAAAGCTCTCGACCATGTGCAGACCCCCCTTTCCCGGTTATTATATCCATTACAGTATACCATAGTTCCTTTCGCCGGGGAAGGGGCGAAATCGTCGATTGACTTCCCCCGGAAAGTAGGGTAAAATACCTTGATACTGTGACGAGAGGCGGGATGGGCATGGCGCAAAGCGGTACGCGCGAGAGCGAACGGCTGCCCCACGCCTGCCTGATCAGCGCCCCCACGCGCGAGGCCGCCCTGGCTGATGCCCGGCGGCTCGCCGCCGCCGCGGTGTGCAGCGGGGAAGGGGAGAGGCCCTGCGGCCGCTGCCGCGACTGCCGGAAGGTCGGGGCGGGCGTCCACCCGGACGTGATCACCGTCTCGCGCCTGACGGACGACAAGGGCAAACAGAAGCAGGCCATCACCGTCGACCAGATCCGCGCCCTCTCCGCCGACGCCATTGTGCTGCCGAACGAGGCCGCGCGCAAGGTCTACATCCTCGACGAGGCCGAGACCATGAACCCCGCCGCCCAGAACGCGGCGCTCAAGCTGCTGGAGGAGCCGCCCGCGGGCGCCGTCTTCCTGCTGTGCACGGTCAACCCCCTGCTGCTTTTGCCGACGGTACGCTCGCGCTGCGCCCGTTACGGCGTCGGCGGGGAAGAGCAGACCGGGGCGGACGAGGCCGTGCAGGCTCTCGCCGCGGGCTATCTCAAGGCCGTCGCCGCCGGGGACGAGGCCCAGCTTTTGCGCTGGTGCATGCTCAATGAGAACGTCGACGCCAGGACGCTGCTCGCTTTCACGCAGGAGGTGCGCAGGCTCCTGACGGACACGCTGTGCTTTCGCCGGAAGGCGAAAAAGCTCACGCGCGCGGACATGCTGCGCCTGTGCGCGCTGATGGACAAACTCGCGCAGTATCTGAAGGTCAACACAGGCGTCAGACAACTATTCGGGCTGCTGGCTGCGGAATCGCTCGGCGGCAGCGGAAACAGAGGATAAGCAATTGATCGAAGTAGTCAGCATCAAATTCAAAAACCGGGGCAAGTGCTATTTCTTCGCCCCCAACGGCCTGACGGTCAAAACCGGGGACAAGGTGATCGTGGAGACCTCCAAGGGGCTCGAGATCGCCGACTGCGTCCGCGGCAACCACAGCGCCATGGACAACACCGTCGTCCAGCCCCTGCGCCCCGTCCTGCGCATCGCGACGAAGGACGACCTGCGCGTGGAGCAGCTCAACGTCCAGCGTGAGAAGGACGCCTTCGAGATCTGCCAGAAGAAGATCGCCGAGCACGGGCTGGATATGAAGCTGGTGGATGTGGAGTGCAATTTCGAGGGAACCAAAACCACCTTCTTCTTCACCTCCGACGGGCGCGTGGACTTCCGCGAGCTCGTCAAGGACCTGGCCTCCATCTTCCGCAACCGCATCGAGCTCAGGCAGATCGGCGTGCGCGACGAAGCCAAGATGATCGGCGGCATCGGCATCTGCGGCCGCCCCTACTGCTGCAGCCAGTTTCTGGACGAGTTTCAGCCCGTGTCCACGAAGATGGCCAAGGTGCAGTCCCTCTCGCTCAACCCGGCGAAGATCTCGGGCAGCTGCGGGCGGCTCATGTGCTGCCTGCGCTACGAGCAGGAGGCTTACGAGGATCTGGTCAAAAAGGTCCCCAAGCAGGGCAGCTTCGTGGAGACGAAGGACGGCTTCGGCACCGCCGTGCAGGTCAACCTCCTGCGTCAGACCGTGAAGGTGCGCCTCGACGGGGACAACGACGAACTCCGGCTCTACAAGCCCAACGAGCTCTGCGCCGTGCCCGGCGGCCGTCCGAAGGACGGGGAAGCGCCGGTGTCCACGCTCAAATACGTCCCGGAGCCCGAGCCCGCGCCCGAGGAAGAGGAGGCGGAGAACCCCTGGTTCGTCGAGCCGCAGTTCAACGACGCCGCCCTCGCCGAGACCGCCCCCGAGCCGGAGACGCCGGAGACGGCAGAGGCGCCGGGTATGCCCGAGGTCAAACGCAGCTCCCGCCGCCGCAGGAACAAGAAGCCGCACACGGAGGGCGCCGCCGAAGAGCGCAGGCCCGAGTCCGTGCCCGAGCCCGCCGCGCCGCAGGGGGAGGGGAAGAGCGCCCGGTCCCGCCGGGGCGGCCGCGGCCGCTCCCAGACCGTCAAGGTGGAGGCCAAGGCCCACAGCGCCGAGCGCGCGAAGGAGGCCGCCCCCGCGAAGGAGCAGGCCCCGAAAAAGGAGCCCGCCCCGCCAAAGAAGGAGGCCAGCGTCGTCCACCCGGTGAAGGAGGAGGGCGGCGCGAAATCCAAAAACCGCCGCCGCTACTACCACGGCAGGCCGAAAAACAAACAGCAGTGAGAATGTAAAAACAGCTCTGCGGAAAACCGCAGAGCTGTTTTTTGGTATTGGGGATTATGCGTCGTAGAGGGCCTTGAGCTTCATCAGGTGCGCGTAGCGGGCCTTGGCCTCCTCCTCGTTCTCCGTGAACAGCCTCTCGGCACGGTCCGGGAACTCGCGGGTCA
>JAILNC010000073.1 GCA_024691985.1 Oscillospiraceae bacterium
GCACCAGCCCCAACCCCCTGATCCGCAATACCACCGGCGGCCTGACCTTCACCCGCAAGGGCGGCATCGAGGCCGACGAGGGCGGCGTGACGGCGCGCGAGGGCGTCTTCGCCGGCGGCGACGCCGTGACCGGCGCGGCCACCGTCATCCTCGCCATGGGCGCGGGCAAGGCCGGCGCGCAGAGCATCGACAAGTATATCCAGGACAAGGCCTGATCGCTTCAATTGCATGAAAAACGGCAGCTCCGACGGAGCTGCCGTTTTTTAGTCCGGTCGGGACGCTTCCCTGCTCCCGATGTATTATACTAATTTCAAACAGAAATCTTTGATTCTTTCCGGCCAGAATTGCGCCATGCTGCGTTGCTTCCCTTGACCATATATCTCTATTATGCTCTGCGGGAAGCGCCTTGCCTGACACAATTCTGCCTCGGAAATCCCCCTAAAGCTTTCTATTTGAACTTAGTATTATTCTGTCCCATCCCGCGATTCGGTCTTGCAAACGGTCGAAATATAGTGTATGGTATGAACTGGCATATGATTCTCTTCAAGATGCTGTGGTCATATAAATACAAAGGGAAGGGGTTGTCAGACATGACGGCACGGCGCAGCAACAATCAGTCAGTCAGTCAGTCAGTCAGTCAGTCAGTCAGTCAGTCAAGGCTAAGCCTGCCCCTTTCCGTCTGTCAAGCATAAAAAAGGCGCAGCACGCCCATTCTTGGGCGCGCTGCGCCTTTTCGCGTCTTACGATAAACGGACAGGAGGAGAGAGGGTGAAAACAAAACGCTTTCTGGCTGCGCTGCTGTGCGCGCTCCTTTTTGCGGGCCTGCTGCCGCTGCGCGCGTACGCGGACGGCGATGGGCTGATCGACGGCATCCCCGCGGTCAACGGCGGCACGGTGTATGTGGGCGGCAGCGCGTGGAGCGTGATCGGCGAGAGCAGCGCGGCCTGGCTGCTGGTCGCCGGGTTTACTAAGCAACAGATGCAATGGTCCACGGCAGATGGCTGGTACTGCACGAGCCTGTACAACGGCTTCTCCGCGCCGGAGCAGGCCGCGGTGAAGCCCACGACCAAGACGGACTCGGACTACACCTATACGGACAGCGAAAGCGGCGTCACCATACATTTCGGGGCATCAACGCTGGAGAACAGAACGCTGTTTCTGCTGTCGGCGGAAGAGGCGACGACCTACTTCAGCTCGAATGAAGACAGGCGGGACAGGGTGCTCTCGTCGTGGCTCCGCTCGCCCGATCTGGATATTAATGATTATATGGGGCGAATCGAACCGAATACCGGCCGTTTGGACTCATACAATATGAGAAATGAAATCACATCTCGGCCCGCTTTTCAGTTGGATTTAACAAAGGTCCTCTGCGTCTCCGACGCGACGGGCGCGAAATCCTCCGCTGCGGCGGGCGGCGGCGAATTCGGGACCCTCTCGGCCCCGGGCGGGAACGCGAAGCTGACGCTGATCGACAGCGGCCGCGACGGCTTTGAAGCGTCCGTGAGCAGCGCGAGCGTGCCGACGGGCGGGAGCCTTGCCGTGAGCTACGGCGGCGTGAGCGCCGGGGACTATGTCTCCGCTCTGCTGCTGAATTCCTCCGGCACGGTCCTATACCACGCGAGCCTCGTGCCGGACGGCACGGGCATATGGGACCTGAGCCTCCCCGGCGGCCTCGCCGCGGGCAGCTACACGCTCAAGCTGTTCAGCGAGCAGCAGAACGGGGCCTATCAAACGGACTACGCCAGCGCCCCGATTTCCGTCCCGTTGACGGTGGGCGTGCCCGTGACAACCTACACCGTGACCGTCCATCCCGGGGCCAACGGCGCGGCGGGCGTGTCGAAGGAGGAGGCCGCGGAGGGTGAGATCATCACCGTCACCGCCCAGCCCTTCAGCGGATACGAGCTGGCGTCGATCACCTGTTCCGCCGACGGCGGCGCGACGAGGACCGACATCACCGCCGAGGCGTGCTTTTACATGCCCGCGGCCAATGTGAATGTATACGTGGAGTTTCGGCCGGCGGGCGGCGGAGGTGGCTTCGGCGGCGACTGGGGCGGCGACGAGTGGATCTACGCCGCGCCGCGCGCGTACCGGGCCAGCCTTGCCCCGATGACGGGCGGCAGCGCCTACCTCCTCCTCTCCTCCGGCGAGACCGGCGCAGACATGAGCGTCGTCCCGACCAGTCTGGTCTGGGTCTGCGCCGTGCCCGACTCTGGATACGCGGTCGAGAGCATCGTCTGCGTGCCGGGCGGCGACATCACCGCCGGGCCCTGCTTCGTCATGCCGGAGTCGGATGTCACAGTGTATGTGACGTTCCGGCAGGCCGCGTAGGGCGCGGCAAGCCGCATACAGCGTGAGCGGGCCGCATCTGCGGCCCGCTCGGCGTCGTTTTCAGTTTATTTGTCGTCCTCGACAAGCCTCTCGCCGATCTTGTAGACGTCGCCCGCGCCGACGGTGAGCACGATGTCGCCCGGGTGGGCGATGGCGCGCAGCGCGTCCTCGATCACCTCGAAGGTCGGGCAGAAGATCGCGCCGTCGATCTCCTTCGCCAGATCCGCCGAGGAGATGCCGATGGTGTTCTTCTCCCGCGCGGCGTAGATCTCCGCGAGGAAAAGGACGTCTGGCCGGCGCAGCTGCTCGGCAAAGTCCTCGAACAGGGCCGCGGTGCGGGAGTAGGTGTGCGGCTGGAACACCAGCACGGTGCGCTTGTAGTTGAGCAGCTCCACCGCGTCGAGCAGGACCTTCAGCTCGCCCGGGTGATGGGCGTAATCGTCGTAGACGTCCGCGCCGTTGTACTTGCCCTTGAACTCGAAGCGCCTGCCGGCGCCGTTGAAGCCCGCAAGCCCGTACTTGACCGCGAAGGGGCGCACGCCGAGGCTGATGCAGGCGGCCGTGGCGGCCAGCGCGTTCTTGACGTTGTGCAGGCCCGGCACATGCAGGGTCACATCGGTGAAGTGGCGGCCCTTGTACAGGATGTCGAAGTGGGAATTGGCGCCGAGAAATTCGATGTTCGCGGCGGTGACGTCGGCCTCCGGACTCAGGCCGAAGGTGATGATCCGGCCCTTGATGTCCTGCACCGCGTCCATGGTGTTTTTGTCGTCGAGGTTCGCGACCACATAACCGTCTGCGGGCACGCGCGCGGCGAACTCGTGGAAGGAGTGCTTGACGTCGTCCAGATCCTTGAAGAAATCCAGATGGTCGGCCTCGATGTTCAGCACCACGGCCACCGTCGGGTGGAAGGAGAGGAAGGAGTTGTAATACTCGCAGGCCTCCATGATGATGGTGCTGCCGTGGCCGACGCGGTG
>JAILNC010000095.1 GCA_024691985.1 Oscillospiraceae bacterium
GCCCCAGTCGGTGGTGTACTGGCCGGAGAGGGCCTGGACGCCGACGGGCAGGGTCTTGAGCGCGGTCTTGCTGATGAAGATGTTTGCGAACATCAGCTCGTTCCAGCACTGCAGGAAGGTGTAGATGCCGACGGTGGCCACCGCAGGCTTCATCAGCGGGACGATGATCCGGAAGAAGATGCCCCAGACGCTGCAGCCGTCGATGCACGCCGACTCGTCCAGCTCCCGCGGGATCTCGTTCATGAAGCCCGTGCAGACCAGGATGGCCATGGCCAGGGAGAAGGCGGAGTAGGGGATGATCAGCGCCCAGTAGGTATTG
Organism: Oscillospiraceae bacterium; assembly: GCA_024691985.1. Classification (GTDB taxonomy): domain Bacteria; phylum Bacillota; class Clostridia; order Oscillospirales; family Oscillospiraceae; genus Limivicinus. Next base: position 320 of record JAILNC010000095.1, read on the forward strand.
AGCATGTGCAGGCGCGAAAGGGTGACGTACACCGGGACGATGGAGGCGTGGATGGGGATGGTCAGACCGAGCATGAAGAACTTGTTGAGCGTCTTGCGCTGCCGCCAGATCATGCGGGTGAGGGCGAAGGTCGCGAGAAGGGCGACGGCGAGGGTGATGAGGATGGTGGCGGTCGCGACGATGGCGCTGTTGAGGAAGTACTTGCCCATGTGGCCGACCTTGAGGGCGCTGGTGTAATTGGACCACAGCCAGTGCTTCGGCAGGCCGACGACGTTCTCGCCGAAGATCTCGGCGTTGTTCTTCAGAGAGAAGGTGAACATCCAGTAGACCGGGAAGAGGTTGATGAGCATCCAGAGGATGAGCCCGGCGTAGATGGCGGTCCGGGCGCCTTTGCTGTTGTTTCTCATGGGTCAGTCCTCCTCCTTGAAGATGGCGCTGATCAGCAGGGCAAAGCCGAAGCAGAGCAGGATCAGCAGCACCGCGATCGTGCTGCCCATGCCGTAGCGGTTGCGCAGGAAGAGCATGCTTATCATCAGGGTGCTCGGCACTTCGGTCGCGTGCAGAGGCCCGCCGTTTGTCAAAACATAGATCAGGTCGAAGGATTTCAGAGAGCCCGTGACCGCGAAGATGACGCTGATGCGGATGATGGGCTTGATGTAGGGAAGGACGATGTAGCGGTTGACCTGACTGTCCGAGGCGCCGTCGAGCATCGCCGCCTCGCGCAGTTCGGAGGGGACGCTCTTGACGCCCGCGTAAAGCAGCAGCATGTGATAGCCGACATATTGCCACAGGGTCGGCACGAACACCGCGCCGAGCGCGGCCTTTTTATCGCCGAGCCAGATGCGGGTCCAGTCGCTGCGGCCGATGGCGCGCAGGAAGACGTTCAGAATGCCGTAGTCGGGGTTGTAGATCTTCAGCCAGAGCTGGCCGATGACCACGGTGGAGATCAGCACCGGCATGAAGTAGACGGAAAGGAAGAGCCGCTCCCCCTTGATCTTTTTGCCCAGCGTAAGGGCCAGCGCAAGGGCGAGGGGCAGCTGCAGGAACACGGAGAGCCCCGCCAGAAGCAGGGAGTTGCGCAGCGCCTTCAGAAAGCCGATGGCGTTGCTGGTGAACAGCTCCTTGTAGTTGGCCAGACCGATGAAGGTCTTGGCGCCGATGCCGTTCCATTTGAAGAAGCTGTAGTAGACGGACGCGCCGATCGGCGCGATCAGCACCCCGCAGAAGAGGATCAGCGCGGGGAGCAGAAAGATCAGGATATGCAGTTTGTTGCTGTATAGCTTTTTCATCTTCGGAGTCCTCTTCGCTTTAAGGGGAGGCGGCCCTCCCAGATCCCTGGACAGTCTGAGAAAAGCCGCCTCTTGTTACGTGCGTTTCGCTGGGTTTGTTTTCGGGGAGGGGATCAGCCGAGGTCGTTGGTCAGACCGGCGACGAAGCCCTCACCGTCGATCTCGCAGCCGTAGACCTGGCTGACGTAGTCGAGGTAGGTGTTGGCGGGATCGGCGCTCATGGCGGTGTCGCCGAAGAGGACCATGCCGTCGGAGGCGGAGACGATCGCGGCAACGTCGGAAACCAGAGGCTTCACAGCGCTGGTGTCGTAGTCGGGCGTCCAGGCGGGCAGACCGGAGCCGGCGAGGTAGCCGTAGTGGCAGATGCCGCGGCCGAGCTCAAAGGCGACAGCAGCAGCCAGCTCGGGATCCTTGCAGTAGGCGGAGACAGCCAGAGAGTCGGACGGGCCGCCGATGACCTGGCCGTAGGTGGCCTTGGAGGAATCCATCACGGGGAAGAGCGCAACCTGGGCGTTGGCGACCTGATCGTTGACCTCGCCGCAGTTCCAGGAGCCGTTCTGGTAGAAGGCGGTCTTGCCGGCGATGAAGTTGGCCTTGACCTCGTCATTGCCCAGCGCGATGCCGGCAGGATCGAAGTAACCCTTGTTGATCATATCCTGGAAGGTGGTGACGGCGTCCGCGATGGCGGGATCGTTCCAGGTGGCCTCGCCCGCGAAGATCTTGCCGAGCTCCTCATAGCCGATGGTCTTCTCGATGATGGGCTCGAGATACTCGGTCACGCACCAGGTCTCCTTGCCGGCGCAGCCGAAGGGGATGATGCCCTTTTCAAGCAGCGCGTCGCAGCAGGCGCACAGATCCTCATAGGTCTCGGGGACATGGTCCCAGCCGGCCTCGGCCAGCAGATCCATGTTGGCAAAGAGGGCGACGATGTTGTAGGTCAGGGGGATCGCGTAGTGATGTCCGCCGTAGGTGGAGTTCTGGAGCATGACCTCGGGCAGGTCGGCGGCGAAGGGCTTGTAGGCCTCGTCCACGCAGTAGGCCGTGCCGGCCTCGGCAAAGTCGCCCAGGAAGGCGCCGGACCAGGTGAAGAAGATGTCGGGCAGGGTCTCGGGATCGTTCATGGCAGCCTTGATCTTGGTCTTGTAGGACTCGTTCTCAAAGGCTTCCCACTCGATCTTGATGTCGGGGTGCGCGGCCTCGAACTCGGCGATGGCCTTCTCGTAGCCGGGACGGTTGGCGTCGGACTCAGTGGCGATGCACCACAGGGTCAGGGTCTTCTGCGCGCTGCCGCTGTCAGCGGGAGCGGCGGCAGGGGCGGCGGCGGGGGCCGCAGCCTGCTGACCGCAGGCGGCCAGGCCGACGACCATGCAGAGCGCGAGGAGCAGTGCAAGCAGCTTTTTCATGGTAGTTCTCCTTTTCTCATTTCCGTTTCAAGAATTGGCAGGAGCCCGGTCTGCCGGGGCTGCCCAACTTGAAGTCGAGTTGACTTCTGTAAGGCAATTTTATAAATTAAGCATACAGATGTCAAGGCCAATTTGTGAAAATGTCATATTTTGTGCATGCTGTCCAATTTTCTGTTTCTAATTTGTGCAGATAGTCAAAGCTGCGCATATTTTAAGTAAAACTTCTTTTCAAAAGTGCGTCAAAAACCGTTGACTCCGTGAAAAGTCGTGTTACAATAGAGGCAAGCACGCAAAGAAGGGAGAGGCAAAATGACGGAATCGACGGTGCAGGCGCGGCCTGTTTCGGTGCGCAGCAGGATCTACCGCACACTCTACGAGCAGCAGGACTTCTACTCCCGCCAGAGCCTCGCGCAGAGCTGCGGGATCAGCATGCCCACGCTCTATCAGAATCTGAACGAGCTGATGGAAGCGGGTCTCGTGTGCTACTCCGGCGAAGAGCGCTCTACCGGCGGACGCAGGGCCCAGGGTCTGGACATCGTGCCCGACGCGCGCGTGTCGGTCGGCATCTCGGTGACGGAGCACCATCTGCGCCTCGTGGCGGCCGATCTGCGCCTGCGGGAGCTGGCCTACAAGGCGGTCCGCTTCGATACCACCGCGCGCCTCAACGACGGGGCCGACGAGCTCGCCGCGGTGCTGGAGCGTTTTCTCGACGAGTTCGGCATCGACCGCCGGAAGCTGCTCGGCGTGGGCGTCACGATCCCGGCGCTCATGAGCCCCGACAGCACGCACATCCAGTTCGCGCCGACACTCGGACTGCGGGACGTGCCGGTCGACGGTCTGCTCGGTAAGATCCCCTATCCTCTCTATGTGGACAACGACGGCTCGGCCAGCGGGCACGCGGAGTGCTTCGTGCGGCGCGGGCAGAAGGAGATGGCCTACCTCTCGCTGGAATACGGCGTGGGCGGGGCCGTGCTGATCGACGGCAAGCTGCACCGCGGGGCCAAGGGGCACAGCGGCGAGTTCGGCCATATCTGCGTCGAGCCCGGCGGCCTGCACTGCAACTGCGGCAAGCAGGGCTGTCTCGAGGCCTACTGCTCGCCCCTGCGCGTGGAAAAGACCCTGGGCGTGTCGCTGGAGGAGTTCTTCCGCGGCGTGGAGGAGCATATCCCGGAGTACGAGGCCCTGCTGTACGACATGCTGCGCCATCTGGCCGTGGCTGTCAACGCCATCCGGCTGACGCTCGACTGCGACGTGATCCTCGGCGGCTTCTTCTCCGAGTATCTACAGCCCTATCTGCCGGTGCTGCGGCGCTACGTGCTGGCCGGCAACCCCTTCGAGCCCGACGCCGACTTCGTACAGCTCAGCTCCCTGCGGCGGCACATCACCCCCCTCGGCGCGGCGCTGTATTTCATCCGCGAGTTCGTCGCGGGCGTGTGAGCGCCGGTCCGGGTCCTTATATCTATAATGTAGGTTTACCCATCTGAATGCAGGCGGGGCAGGCTGTTCCTCCAAAGGCGGATCAGTTGCTCTTTCCTGCATTTTTTCTGCTCGCTTTCGAAAAGCTGTTTTATAAAACTTTTTGAAACTTCGGCATCTTGCACAGTTTTTCACATTTTTGTCCGTCATTATAAACAAACCGTATCTTAAGTATAAAAATCGCCTTGACATCAGACTGCGATATTTGTAAAATCTTCTTACAGAAGTGGGGTATTCCGCTTCCCGTATACAGTGGAGCCGTCCGGGAGACGGTTTCCGGAAACAACACTTAAAGGAGGACCAATATGAAAAAGTTTCTTGCACTTCTCCTCGCGCTGTGCATGATCGTCGCTCTCGCCGCCTGCGGTCAGGCTGCAGCCCCTGCTCCCGCTGCCGCTGAGCCCGCCGCGGATGCTCCCGCTGCCGCCGCAGCCGACGATGCGCAGCTGGTCGGCATCTCGATGCCCACCAAGTCCCTTGAGCGCTGGAACCGTGACGGCACCTACCTCAAGGAGCAGTTCGAGAAGGCCGGCTACAAAGTCGAGCTGACCTACTCCGACAATGACGCTGTTCAGCAGAACAACGACATCTCCAACATGATCGCGGACGGCGTGAAGGTCCTGATCATCACCGCCATCGACTCCGACTCCCTGAGCCAGACCCTGGCCGACGCCGAGGCCGCGGGCGTCCAGGTCATCGCCTATGACCGTCTGATCAACAACGCGAAGACCGCCTACTATGTCTCCTTCGACAACTACACCGTCGGCGTCCTGCAGGCCCAGTACGTCATCGACGCTCTCGATCTTGAGAACGCGGGCGACAAAGTCTACAACATTGAGTTCACCGCGGGCGATCCCGCCGACACCAACGCCGGCTACTTCTTCAACGGCGCGAAGGACACCCTGCAGAAGTACCTCGACGCGGGCACCCTGAACGTCGTCTCCGGCCAGACCGAGTTTGAGCAGGTCGCCACTCCCTCCTGGAGCACCGAGAACGCGCTCAACCGCTTCCAGAACATCCTCGCCTCCTACTATGCCGCCGGCCCCGTCCTTGACGTGGCCCTCTGCTCCAACGACTCCACCGCTCTCGGCGTCGCCCAGGCCATCACCTCCGACTACGCCGGCAGCAACGCCCCGATCGTCACCGGTCAGGACGGCGACATCGCCAACCTGAAGAACATCGTCG
>JAILNC010000118.1 GCA_024691985.1 Oscillospiraceae bacterium
GGTTGCCTTCCTTGACGAGAACCTGAACACGGACGGTGTCGCCCACGTTCATTTCGGGCAGTTCCTTCTTCATGTACTGCTCGCTGAGAACTTTGACCAAATCCATACTTGATCCATCCTATTCTAAAGACGTTCATACCGGAGGGCCAAAGCCGCGGCAGCGGACCGCCTGATTCAGGCTGTGCTTCTCGCACAAGCTCTGGTATAGTAACATAAGCGCACTAAGAATGCAAGCTTTTTTATCGGAAAATTTCCATATTCTCGAGATAGTTTTCAATTCTTCTGAATTTTGCGAAGTCCGGCTCGTATTCCGGCGCGAGCTGACGCAGCGCGTCGGGCAGAAGCGCCGGGTTGAGCGTCGGCTCCTGCGCGGAGATCACCGCGTGCAGCAGCACGGCTCTCTCCCCTTCGGCAAAGGAAATGCTGCGGATGGCGGGACGGATGTCGCTCGGCCCCTCGCCGCGCTTGGTCTTCTTTGTGATGACGATGGCCTCGCGGGAAAAGAAGTCTTCCAATGCATACCGCATTTCCGGGACCGGGCGGGAATCGTATTCAAACACGCCCTCGATCTCGAGATACTTGAGCAGCGTCGGCTTGTACACGGGTTCCCAGCAGTCTGTCACACAGATGCCCTCGGGCATGACGGCGCTCAGGCGTGCGGGGAGCGAGGCAGGGTCTTCCTCCATCAAAAGCCTGAAGTCCAGGATCTCGCAGACGCTCGCCACCCCGACGGACAGCGGCAGGGCGATGGAGATCTGCGGGTGGGGGTTGAAGCCCTCCGAGTATTTCAGGGCCAGCCCCGCGCGTGAGAAGGCGCGCTGGAGGGTGTGCATCAGGTCGAGATGGGAGATGTATACCGCGCGGCCGGTTTTTTCGAAGCGGAGACGGAGCTTATCCATCGCATTTTCCCCCTTCCAGCAGGCGCAAAGCGCCGCAGGCCAGACAGGCGTGGCGGCAGTCGGGCGAGAGGACGGAGGCGTAGCAGCGCTCCCGTTCGCGCTTGAGGTGCTCCTTGCGCACGCCGACGTCGATCACGTCCCAGGGCAGAAGCTCGTCGACGCTGCGCTCACGCTCGGCGTAGAACGCGGCGGAGAGGCCGAACTTGTCCAGCGCGTCCATCCAGCGCTGATAATCAAAGTAGTCGCTCCACGCCTCGAGCCGCCCGCCGTTGCGCCAGACCGCCTCGATCACGGGGGCGAGGCGTCTGTCCCCGCGGGAGAGCACGGCCTCGACCACGCTTGTGTCGGCGTCGTGCCAGTTGTAGACCACGTTGCGGGAGTTGATGCTGGCGCGCAGGAGGTTGACCCGGCGCAGATACTCCTCTTTGCTGATCTGCGCCTCCCACTGGAAGGGGCTGTGGGGCTTGGGGATGAAGCAGGAGGTGGAGACCGTGATCTTTACGCCGCGGCTCTTGTTTTTCGCGTTCTCGCGCCAGCAGTGCAGGATACGCCCGGCCATGTCGGCGATGCCGACGATGTCCTCGTCCGTCTCGGTCGGCAGGCCGAGCATATAGTAGAGCTTGATCGTGTTCCAGCCGCCCGCGAAGGCGATGGCGCAGGTGTGCAGCAGGTCCTCCTCCGTGACGTTCTTGTTGATGGCGTCGCGCAGGCGCTGGCTGCCGCCCTCGACTGCGAAGGTCAGGCCGCTCTTGCGCACCTTCTGCAGCTTCTCCATGATCTCCATGGAGAAGTTGTCCGCGCGCAGGGAGGGCAAGGACAGACCGATGCTCCGCGGCTCGCAGTATGCAAGCATCCCGTCGCACAGTCCGGCGAGCGGGCGGTAATCACTCGAGGACAGGGACAGGAGCGTCACATCCTCGTGCCCGGTGTTCTGCAGACTCTCGATCCCCTGTTTGATCAGCGTCTCCGGTTTTTTCGCGCGGATCGGACGGTAGATATAGCCCGCCTGACAGAAGCGGCAGCCGCGCACGCAGCCGCGGAACAGTTCCAGATTCACCCTGTCGTGTACGACCTCGGTCGAGGGCACGATGGGCTTCGTGGGATAGGGCGCGGCGTCAAGATCCTGGACGATGCGCTTCGTCACCCGCGTCGGCGCGCCGTCCTTCGCCTCCATCGAAGCGAGCGTCCCGTCCGGGTTGTAGCTGACCTCGTAAAGACTCGGGACGTATACGCCGCCGATCCGGCAGGCACGGCGCAGGAAGTCCCGTTTGTCCCAGCCTTCGTGCTTGGCAGTGCGCAGGAGGGCCAGCAGCTCGTTGTTCATCTCTTCGCCCTCGCCGATCAGAAAGAGGTCGATGAAGTCCGTGATCGGCTCGGCATTGACGGCGGCGGAGCCCCCGACCACGACCAGCGGCAGCAGGCTCTCCCGCTCCCGGCTTTTCACCGGCAGCCCGGCCTGATCGATCATATCCAGCACCGTGGTGTAGGCCATCTCGTAGCCGACAGAGAAAGCCAGTACGTCGAAGCTGTCCAGGCTGTCCCCGCTCTCGAGGGCGTAGAGCGGAAGCTGCGCCTTTTTCATCTCCGCATACATGTCGCCCCAGGGCGCGAAAACCCGCTCACACCAGACATAGTCCAGGCTGTTCATGGTGTGATAGAGGATGCTCATGCCCAGGTTGGACATGCCGATCTCATAGGTATCGGGGAAGCAGAAGGCGACGCGCAGCTCAACGGCAGACTTGTCCTTGATGATCTGGTTGTATTCGCCGCCCGTATAGCGGGCGGGCTTCTGCACCCGCGGGAGGATGCGTTCGAGTCGTTTATCCATGGCGCGCTCCTGTGGAAAAAGGGCTGAGAGCATTTTATAATAAATCCCGCTTTTTTACAAGGGGAAGCTGTTCCCTCTGCAGCAGCAGGAGCCAGAGTGCGGCGAGCAGCGGCGCGCTGCCGAGGTTCCGCGCGGCGGCGTACACGCCGAAGAGCAGCAATAGCGCGAGCAGCATGCGGCTGAGGCGGTAAAACAGCCGCTCCCCTTCCTCCCCCAGCGCCGTGCGGCACAGGAGGAGAAAGACGCGTCCGCCGTCGAGCGGCATGAGCGGCAGCAGATTGAACAGCGAAAACAGCAGGCTCAGATCCGCGCTCAGCCGGAGCCAGTCCTGCGGGAAGCGGCGCGCAAAGAGCGCGTAGACAAAGCCGCCTATGGGTCCGGCGAGACTTGCCGCAGCGTGGGCCCAGTCGGGACAGTCGCCCTCATAGCGGATGCAGAGCCCCTGCGGCTCGAGCCGGAGGCCACGCACCCGCAGGCCGAGGAGCCAGAGCGCGAGCACGTGCGAGAGCTCGTGCACGAGGACCGGGAGCAGCAGGGCGGGCAGCTCGTACGGCGCGCGCACGAAGAAGAAATAGACCGCGGCCAGCACCGCGAGCAGGCTGATCAGCGCCGTGTCAAGGCGTGTCCTCATCTCCTCGCCTCCCCCTGTCAAGTATTCACTAAGCCTATGCGGCCCAATGGCAGGATATGCCGGTAGCGGAAACATTTTTGCATGGAAAAAGCGCAGCGCCCCGGGTACAATCGACCCGGGGTGCTGCATATGAAGCTCAGAAAAACCGTCCGGCGCATGCTCGCCATGTGTCCCGGCGCCTGGTACATATTCATCAGCTCGATCAAGCTCACGGCCTTTGTGCTGCTGTGCGCGGTCGTGCTCCTGCTCGGCTGGGGCGGGCGCATGGCGGAGGGCGGCTACCGCCTATACATGACGGCCATGACCCTCTACGAGACCGGGCAGGCCCTGCTGCTGGTCGGGGCGCTGTTCTCCGCACTGATCGAGGACGCTCAAAGCGGGAGGCGGTAGAACTCCTCCCGGCTCATCACGGCGTTGAGCACGGAAATCAATCCGTCGGCGCTCAGACGCTCCGGCAGTTCCATACTCTTCAGAAGGGCCCTGCGCTTCTCCGCGCTCCCCTTCCCGCCGCTGAGACCGCGAGCGTAGAGATCGACCTTGGTGATGCCGGCGGGCGTGGGGGCGGCGCTGTCCTCGACCGTCGCCCCGGCGCGCAGGAGCGCGTCCACGAGCACCTGCGGCTCCATGCCCTCGACCCCGAGCTTCCCCTCCTTCGAGGGCGCGCGCTTGCGGCGCTCTTTGCCGCAGACGTCGGGGATATAGGCGTGCTTGACGAGCTTGGGATCGACGCAGCCCTTGATGTAATTGCGGATCTGGAAGCCTGCGCCGTCGGAGTCTGTCAGCACGATCAGACCCCGGGCCTCCGCAAGCGTGCGCAGCAGACGGCGCTTCGCGGCGTCGTTGTACACGCCGAAGCCCGCGGTCTCCACGATGACCGCGTCGACGACCTGAGAGAGCGTGTTCTTGTCGTAGCGGCCCTCGACCACGATGACCTCACGTATCCGCAGCATGCTCATCTCCCGCGGCGATGCGCAGCACGGCCTCCTTGAGAAGCTCGCGCGCGTCGCCGCCGCCGCTTTTCATGCGGTAATCCGTCTCGGCGCACATGGCTACCGCCGCCCGCAGCTGTGGCAGGGTAAAGCCGCGCGCCGCGCTCAGAAGCCGGGAGGCGATGTAATCGTACTTGATCGCACAGACCTCCATCACATATTTGACGCCGAGGTTCTTTTCCAGCGCGAGACGCGCCGCGTAGAGCTTTCGCATTTGCCCGCCGAGCACCGCGAGCATCATGATGGGCTCGTTGTTCCTGTCCGACAAAAGCTCAGACAGGACGGAGAGCGCGGAGTTCATTTTCTTCTGCGCGATCAGCTCCGTCATCTCGAAGACGACGGCCTCGGGGATATGGTCGGCGACCGCGTCCACATCCGCCTGCGTGACGATCTCGCCGGAGGTATAGGCTGCGATCTTCTCGATCTCGGGGATGAGCCTGCTCATCAGATCGCCGCTGACGAAGATCAGGCGCTGCGCCGCGTCCAGCTCGATCCGCTTGCCAGCGGCGGCGAAGCGGCGGGCGATCCAGTCCGTCAGCATGCCCTGCGACTGCTGGGTGAATCTGAGCTCGCGCGCCATGGAGCGCAGGGCTTTGACAAACTTGAGGCGCCCGTCCGGTTCAAACTGCGCGTTCTGCACGAAGACGACGGTGCAGGTCTCCGGGATGTCGGAGAGCACCTTGATGCAATCCTCCGGCGCTTTGACGCCGTTAAGGTCGGCGTCGCGGATCTCGACCAGGCTGCGCTCGGTCAGAAACGGCGGCGCGTCGACGGCCTGTCCCAGCGCGATCGGGTCGAGCTCCGGGCCGTTGAGCCGCCTGTAGCTGAAGCTGTCCTCCCCTTCCGGGAGACAGATCTTCTTTAGCTGGACAAGATACTGCTCGCGCAGATAGTCCTCCGGTCCCCAGAGCAGGTACAGCGGTTCGGCCCCGCGCGCCTTGAGCGTGCGGAGCTCCGCCTGATAATTCAGTTTTTCTTCATCGCGTTTCCTGGCCATCAAGCTCTCCCTGTCGGATCTCGATATTTCCCTCGAGGTCGGTCCTGTGTACAGTATACCCGTATGCCGCCAGCCGTTCAAGTGTTTCTTCGGCGGGGTGGCCGTAGGTGTTCCATCCCACGCTGACGACCGCGGTCCTGCCGCCGACCTCGCGCAGCAGCTCCTCGCCGGAGGCATACTTGGAGCCGTGATGGCCCACGATCAGTACGTCGATCCCGGACAGATCCTCTGCCGCGGCAAGGCGGCGCTCCGCCGATTCCGGAACGTCCGCCGTGATCAGCACATCGAGCGTCCCCGCGTGCAGCAGGGTCAACAGGCAGCGCTCATTTTCGCTCTCGCCGCCAGGAAGCCGATAGACGTCCATGCTGAGCGCGCCCGCTTGTATGTGAGAGTCAGCATCCAGCTCCGTGATCTTTGTCCCGCGGCGTTCAGCGCAGGCGAGGAGCTTTTTGTACAGTCCGTCGCTGTCGTCCGCGTCCGCGGGCAGCACGAGCGTTCCGACCGGCAGCGTCTCCATCAGGCGCACGGCGCCGTCGGCGTGGTCTGCGTGCAGGTGGGTCAGCAGCAGGACGTCGACCCCGGTGCGGCCGCGGCTCAGCAGATACTCGCCCGCAAGCGCGCCCGCATTGTCGAGGCTGCCGGTATTGCCGCAGTCGATCACGGCGGTGCTGTCTCCGGCGAAGGCAGTGATGCACTGTCCCTGCCCGACGTTGAGGACGGATACCGTCTCGCGCGTGCGGGAATCCCGCCGGGCGCAGGCGAAGACGCCGACAAGCAGCGCCAGAGAGACGAGGCCCGGGACCAGCGCGCGTACGAAGCGCCGCTTTCTGAGAAGCAGGGCCGGAATGAGCAGCGCATAGCTCACGCCGATCCAGAGCCACGCGCCCCGGGTCTGGGTGTAGAGCACGGAGTACGGGAAGGCTGCGATCGTGCGCGCACACAGCTGCAGATAGCGCACCGGCCAGGCGCAGAGCCATCCGGCCGCCCTGCCGAGCACGGGGATCACGGAGAGCGCCGTGCTCAGCCACGCGCCGGAGAAGCTGAGGCTGACCGCCCAGAGGCAAAGCGGATTGCTCAAGGGCGACAGCAGCGGTACATAGCCGAAATGCCACGCCGTAAGCGGCACGGTAAAGGGCAGCACGCTCAGCGAACCGGCGGCGGAGGCGAGCAGATAGCGCGTCGGGCGGCGCAGCAGTCTTTCGGGCACGAGCGCCTCCAAAGCGGCCTCGATGCGGTCGAAGAAGCAGAGGATGCCCGCCATGGCGGCGTAGCTGAGCTGGAGGCTGACGCTCCTTGCGGCGAAGGGACTTGCGCAGAGGCAGAGCGCCAGCACCGCCGACAGCGAGGTCAAGGGGTCGTTCTCCCGCCGCAGCAGCGGCGCGAGCAGAAGCAGCGTCTGCATAAAGCCCGCGCGCACGGCGGCCTGCCCCGCGCCCGTCACGAGCGCGAAGCACCACACCGCGGCAATGGCGGCGAGGGTCCCGGTCCTCCCCTTCCCGAGGATAAACTGCAAAAGCCCTACCAGAAAGGCCACATGGAGACCGGAGACCGCCACGACGTGCATCAGTCCCGAGCGCGTCATGGAGACATAGAGCGCGTCGTCGGCGTAGAACTCATCCCGCTCGCCGAGCATCAGCGCCTTGAGGAAGGACCGCACGTCCGCCGGGAAAACCGTATCCACGCGCGAGCAGAGAAAGTGCCGCAGCCGCACCGGCAGCGTGCGCAGCGAGAAGCCGCCCCGTGTCAGACCGATCTCGCCGCGGATATTCAGACGGAAGAAGACGCCGTTGACGATATAGTTGTCGTAGGGCCTGCCGTACAGGGTGTCGGCGAGACTTATCTTCGCGGTAAAGCGGATGCGGTCGCCGGGCTGCGCGTCGGCGAGCAGCTTTTCGTTGTCGTACACAACGGCTTTGAAATGCGGCAGCTCGCCGCCCTCAAGGCGGACCAAAAGCCGGACATACCCGTCGTAGACGTCCGGATAGTCCAGAACGCGGCCCGTCACGCTGACTGTCTGTCCGTCGAAAGCTGCGGCGCGCTCCAGCGTAAGGCGGGAATACAGCGCATAGTGCAGCAGGCCCAGCGAGAAAAACACCAGCGCGAGCACGGCAGGCGTCAGCCAGCGCCTGTGCAGCAGGGCGAGCAGAGCGCCCGCCGCCGCGGCGAGCACCGCCGGGACGATCAGCCACCCTACAGGCAGGATGTAATTGGCCAGGAAGACCGCGGCCGAAAAGGCCAGCGCAGCCGTCGCAAGCTTTCGCATACGATATCAGTTCGGAGCCGGTATGGGGATACCGGCTCCGCGTCCTTTCAGATACTATTATTTGACAAGGCGGCTTGAAAGATTTCCGAGGCGGATTTGCGTCAGGCAAGGCATCGGACGCAGACCATACTTTGTGTATGGTCAAGTCCGATAACGCAGCATGGCACAAATCCGGCCGGAAAGATTCATGCCGTTCTGTCGGAGAACAGTATCAGTATCAGACCATCTTTTCGCTGAGCTTCAGGCCGCCAAGCAGGTGGAAATGCAGATGCATGACCGTCTGGCCGCCGTCCTCGCCGCAGTTGTTGATCACACGGTAGCCGTTGTCCAGCCCTTCGGCCTTCGCGATCTTCGCAATGGCCTCAAAGCACTTGGCGACGCAGGCGGAGTTTTCCGCGTTCACGGCGCGGGCGCAGCAGATGTGCTGCTTCGGTACGACAAGGATGTGGACCGGGGCCTGGGGGTTGATGTCCCGGAAGGCAAACACGTCGTCGTCCTCGTAGACCTTGGTGCTGGGGATCTCCCCGGCGATGATTTTGCAGAACAGGCAGTTGTCCATGTTAATTCCTCCTCAGATTTTTTCGCTGACAAAGCTCTCGACAGCCGCGAGGGCGTCGTTGAGCTTCGATACGTCGTTGCCGCCGCCCATGGCGGAATCGGGTCTGCCGCCGCCCTTGCCGCCGGCGATGGCGGTGATGCTGCGGATGATGTCGCCGGCCTTGACCCCCTTCGCCACGGCCTCCTTGCCGCAGACGCACTGGAAGGTGATCTTGTCGCCGTTGACGCTGGCGATGACGGCGACCACGTTGCCGGCCTTGTCGCGCAGCACGTCGCCCATCTGGCGCAGGGTGTTGGCGTCGCAGTTGGCCTTCGAGCAGGTCACGACCGTAAGGCCGCCGATCTGCTTTGCGTTCTTCAAAAGCTCGTCCGCGCCGCCGGCGGATTCCTTTGCCTTGTACTGCTCGATGAGGCGTCTGGCCTCGCGCAGCTCATTCGCCTGCTGCTCGGCCTTCTGCAGAAGGTCGGCGGCGTTGGTCTTGAACAGGGCGGAGAGGGCCGCGAGCTGCTCGATATCGCGGTCCAGCAGCTTCATCGTCTCAAGGCCCGTCGTGGCCTCGATACGCCGCACGCCGGAGGCGACGGAGCCCTCGGACAGGATGTGGAAGGCGCCCGCCTTGGCGGTGTTGTCAAGATGCGTGCCGCCGCAAAGCTCGACGCTCCAGCCGCCCATGTTCACGACGCGAACCACGTCGCCGTACTTCTCGCCGAAGAGGGCGGTCGCGCCGGACTTCTTCGCCTCCTCGATCCCCATCTCCTTCACGTCGACCGCAAGGCCGCGGAGGATAGCGTCGTTGACGCGGCGCTCGACCTCCTTGAGTTCTTCCGGCGTGACGGCGGAGAAGTGCGTGAAGTCGAAGCGCAGGAAATCGGGCTCGACCAGAGAACCGGCCTGGTGTACATGCTCGCCCAGGACCTCGCGCAGGGCCTGATGCAGCAGGTGCGTGGCGCTGTGCGCCCTGCCGATGGCGGCGCGGCGCTTTTCGCAGTACTGAACAACGACGCTGTCGCCCACGGCGAAGCGGCCGGATTTGACCACGCCGTAATGCATGATCTTGCCGCCCTTGTTCTTCTGAACGTTGTTGACCTCAAACACGCTGTCGCCCGAGATGATCCTGCCGTGGTCGGCGACCTGACCGCCCATCTCGGCGTACATCACGGTGCGGTCGAGGACGATGATCGCCTCGGCCCCGGCGGCGAGTTCGTTCTGCAGCTCGTCCTCGGACACGAGGGCGAGGATCTTCGCCCCGCACTCCGCCTGATCGTAGCCGACGAATACGGTGTCCGGGATCTCCTTGCCGAACTCGATGCCTGCCCAGCCGAGATCGCCCAGCGCCTCGCGCGCCTTGCGCGCGCGGACGCGCTGCTCCTCCATGAGGGCCTTGAAGCCGGCCTCGTCCACGGTCATGCCGACGTCCGCGCACATCTCGATGGTCAGATCCACCGGGAAGCCGTAGGTGTCGTAGAGCTTGAAGGCGTCCGCGCCGGAGAAGACGGTCTCGCCCTTGGCCTTGTGCTCCTCCATGAGGTCGGCGAAGATGCGCATGCCGGCGTCGATGGTGCGGGCGAAGTTCTCCTCCTCCGTCTTGACCACGCGGGTGATGTAGTCCTGCTTCTCACGCAGCTCCGGATACTGGCACTCGTTCTCGCGCACGACGGTGTCAATGACCTTGTAGATGAAGGGCTCGTTCACGCCGAGGAGCTTGCCGTGGCGGGCGGCGCGGCGCAGAAGACGGCGCAGGACGTAGCCGCGCCCCTCGTTCGAGGGGAGGATGCCGTCACAGATCATGAAGGTCGCGCTGCGGACGTGGTCGGTAATGACGCGCAGGGACACGTCCATCTTGTGGCTCTTCCCGTAGTAGGCGCCGGTGATTTCGCTGACCTTGTGGGTGATGTTCATCACGGTGTCGACGTCGAAGAGCGAGTCGACGTCCTGGCACACGACGGCCAGACGCTCGAGGCCCATGCCGGTGTCGATGTTCTTCTGCTTGAGCTCGGTATAGTTGTTGTTGCCGTCGTTGTCGAACTGGGAGAAGACGTTGTTCCAGACCTCGATATAGCGGTCGCAGTCGCAGCCGACGGTGCAGGTCGGCTTGCCGCAGCCGTACTTCTCGCCGCGGTCATAGTAGATCTCCGAGCAGGGACCGCAGGGACCTGCGCCGTGCTCCCAGAAGTTGTCCTCCTTGCCGAAGCGGAAGATGCGGTCCTTCGCGATGCCGATCTCCTTGTTCCAGATGTCGAAGGCCTCGTCGTCCTCGAGATAGACCGAGGGGTAGAGGCGGTTCGGATCGAGACCGACCCAGTCGGGAGAGGTCAGGAACTCCCAGCTCCAGTGGATGGCCTCGCGCTTGAAGTAGTCGCCGAAAGAGAAGTTGCCCAGCATCTCGAAGTAGGTGCCGTGGCGGGCCGTCTTGCCGATGTTCTCGATGTCGCCGGTGCGGATGCACTTCTGGCAGGTGCACACGCGGCGGCGCGGCGGCTCCTCCTCGCCCTTGAACCAGGGCTTCATCGGCGTCATGCCGGCGTTGATGAGCAGAACGGATTTGTCATTCTGCGGAATCAGCGAGAAACTTGGCAGGCGCAGATGGTCCTTTGTCTCGAAGAAGCTCAGGAACATCTCTCTGAGCTGATTCAGACCGTACTTTTCCATAATCTATTCCTCCGTTTTGTTAATCGCATTAAGGGAAATGATAATGCACGCGGTGCGAGCAGATTGCAGGAGAATTTGTGTTCTGGCGAAGGCATTTTTGCGCAGGCATACTTTGTGTATGTCAAGCAGAAATGTCAAGATCAGAGCGCAAATTCTTCGCAAGATGCCGATGGCGTATGGGTCAGCTTTTCCCTCAAAAAAGATACCTCCGCCCCTGTGCAGGGGCGAAGGTCGATTCGCTGTACCACCCTGATTTGCCGCAACGCGGCCTCATGGACGCCCGTAACGCTGGCCTGCGGCCCCTGTTCGGGGCAGGCTCGGAAGTGGCTGCCGGATGCGGACATGGGATCTTACACCGACCGATCCCTCTCTGCG